>NZ_JBSGZP010000076.1:0-17140 GCF_053611065.1 Streptomyces sp. NPDC054840 | reverse complement strand
CCCGCGGGCGGCGGCTTCGCCGTTCCTCTGGCCAGTTGGCAGGGGCCCGGGTACCTTGCGCGGCGAGCCGAGCCGTCCGAAGGAGCGCCCATGCCGGACCAGCCCGTACCCGTGCCCGTGGAGCGGCTGGGCTTCGAGATGCCGCCCGTGCACGACACCGCCGGAGCGGCGCGTGCCCACCGCAAGGAGCGGCTCGCCGAGGCGCTGCGGCTGCTGGGGCGCCTCGGGTACGAGGACGGGGTGGCGGGGCAGATCACCGCACGGGACCCGGAGTTCGAGGACTGCTACTGGGTGAACCCCTTCGGCCGGGCCTTCACCGCGCTCACCGCCGACGACCTGCTGCTGGTCGACGGGGACGGGCGGGTGCTCCGGGGCGGCCGCCGGGTCAACCAGCTGGCCTTCGCCGTGCACGCGGCCGTCCACCGCCGGCGCCCCGAGGTGACCGCCGTCGTCCGCGCGCGGGCCCCGTACGGCCGGGCCCTCGCGGCCCTGGGCGAGCTGCTGGCCCCGATCACCGAGGAGGCGTGCGCCTTCTACGAGGACCACGCGCTCCTCGACGAATACTCCGGGCCCGACGAGCCGGAACGGACGGCGCTCGCGCTGGGCCCGTACAAGGCGCTCGTCCTGCGCAACCGGGGGCTGCTGACGGTGGGGGACTCCGTGGACGCCGCGGTCTGGTGGTTCATCGAGGCGGAACGGGCCGCGCAGGTGCAGCTGATCGCCCGCGCCGCCGGGAAGCCGCTGCCCATCGATCACCGCGCCGCGACCCTGACGCGCGAGCGGTTCGGGTCCGATCTGGCCGCCTGGGTGAGCTATCAGCCACTCAGGGAGCTGGTGGCGTCAACATCATGAACCGTTAATCACCTGCTCTGACATCGTGCGCAATCCGGAGCACTGTCGCAGTGGTGCACAATTCGCTGGCATTGCCCCGTAGTTCAGAGAGGCGGCACGTACGTGGCTGTCCAAGAGATGTCCCGAAGTACCCACACCACCGCCTGCGCCTGCCAGGAGTGCGCCCGCGAGGGCCACCGCCGCGCGGTCGCGGCGTTCCTGGAGAAGCGCGACGAGTTCGCCTCAGGGCAGGGCGTGCCGGCCGCCGTGGCCCACTCGCTCGGCGCCTCCCGCCAGTGGGTCTCCGACGAGCTGACCCTGTCCGCCCGCACCGTGGCCGACCGGGGCCGGGAGGCCGGCACCTCCTGGCTGTACCGGTTCTCGCGGCGGGCCGTCCTCGCCGTCTGGATCACCGCGGGGGTCCTGCTGCTGGTGCAGGTCGCCGCCGCGCTCGGCACCGGCTGGTCCACGGCGCGCACCGCCGGGCTGCTCGCCGCCCTGGTGCTGGCCGGGCTGCTCACCGCTGCGGCCCGCGCCCAGTCCGTGCGGGGCGGGCTGCTGGCCCCGCTGGTCGGCGAGGACAACCGGCTGTCCACCTCCAAGGCGGTGCCCAGCGCCTGGGTGGTGCTGACGGCCTTCGCCACGCTGCTGCCCGCCCTGCGGCTGGCCGCGTCGGCGCCCGGCCCCGAGCGGCAGGCGCTGTACGCGGGCCTCGCGCTGGACCGGGCGCTCCCGCTGCTGGCGGTCGTCTCGCTGACCTCGGCCGTGGCGGTGCTGGTGCGCAGGGTGGTCTCCGTACGGATCATGGGCCAGCGGCTGCAGAAGCTGCCGGCCGACCGGCCGCGCGGGGTGGACCTGCTGACCGACGACGCGGGCCGCGGGAGCTTCCCCGACGCGCAGTACGTGCTCGTCTCGACGGTGGTGCTCGGCTACGCGGCGGCCTCGCTGGCGCGCTTCCCCGACCGGCTGCCGCAGCTGCCGTGGGCGCTGGCCCTGCTGGTGGCGCTGTCGGCCGCGGTGTACCTGGCGGCGAAGTACGCGGAGGGCAGCCGTCCCCTGGTGCTGTCGGTGGTGCGCAGACGGGAGCCCGGGGATCTGGACGCGGCCGTCCGCCCCGGGGACGACATCGAGATCCGGGGTGTGGGCTTCGTGCCGCCCGGGGCGCAGACGCCGGAGATGCTGGCCCGTCTGGTCGTACGGATCGGGGCGGTGCACGTGCACGTGCCGCTGGTCCCGGTGGCGGGCGGATTCACCAACCCCTCCGACGGCGTGCTGACCGTGCCGGTCCCGGCGGAGGTGGAGCCGGGGCGCGTCGAGATCCAGGTGGTCACGGCCGCAGGGGTGGAATCCAACCGCTGCACCATCGATGTTGCCGAGTGATCGGGGTACACATGTCCCGTGAACCGAACCGATGTTCTTGAAACCGACGCCCCCCGCACCGCGACCGGCCTGCGTGAGCTGGCCTCCCGGCACGCCCTGCTGCCCCTGCGGCTCTTCCTCGGTGTGACCTTCGTGTACGCGGGGATCGACAAACTGACCGACCCGGCGTTCCTCTCCGCCTCCGGCGACGGTTCCATCGGCGACCTGATGCGCGGGGTGCGCGACACCTCGGCGATCCCCGCCATGGTGGACACGGCGCTGCACTCGCCCGTCGGCTTCGCCGTCGCCCTGGCCCTCGCGGAGATCCTGGTCGGCCTCGGAGCCCTGGCCGGCCTGCTGACCCGGATCGCGGCCGCCGGCGGGGCGCTGATCTCTCTCAGCCTGTGGCTGACGGTGTCGTGGGCGGTGACCCCGTACTACTACGGCAACGATCTGATCTACATGATCGCGTGGACCCCGCTGATCCTTGCCGGGGCGCCCTACCTGTCGCTGGACTCGGTGATCCGGTCGCGCCTGTCCCGGCGTACGGCGTAGGTCACCAGCCCGACCAGCGCGGCGAGGGTGAGCCCGCCCATGGTGATCGGGATGACCGCGAACCAGGGCAGGTCCGCCTCGCCGGTGTTTCCGGCCAGGTAGAGCAGGCCGGCCGCCACCAGGGCCAGCCCCGCGATCAGCCGTCCCGGCTGGAACTCATGACGCCGCACGGGCCACCTCCACCTGTCCGAAATCCGCACGGAGGTGCAGCTCGATCGTCCCGCCGGCCTCGGTGCCGGCAGCCGGCGCGAGGGTTTCCGTACGGTTCTGCTCTCCGACATGCTCGATCCGGTTCGCGCGGTCCCCGGGCATCTGCACGTCGCCCGCACGCCGGATGGTGACATCGGCCCGCGCGGTGACCTCCCGCGGCAGGACCACCTTGAGCCGGCCCGCGTCGATGGACGCCTCGACGGCGACCGTGGTGCCCTTCGGCACGTCCAGACGGCTCAGGTCCAAGGTGGCGAGCCCGGTGCCCGCCTCGTACACGGGCTTCACGTCGGCCACCGCGGCCGGACGCCACTCCACCCGCTGCCAGTCCGTGCCGATCTCCCGCGGCAGCACGGCCGCGCCCGCGAGCAGACCCGCGGTGAACACGGCCAGCACGATCGTGCCGAAGCCGGTATGTCCCAGCAGGGAACTCACCGCGAGGCCGAAACCGAAGACGACCAGCGCCGCGGCGAGCCCGGTCTGCAGGGCCTCACCGAGCGGGTTGCCCTCCCAGGTGGCGGCGGTCCCCGCGATCCCGGCCAGCAGCGCCAGCACGAAGACCCGGCCGCCGATGCCGCCGCGCGGGCGGGCCGGAGCGACGGGCGCCTTCGCGGCCGCCTGAGGGGTGCGGCGGCCGACCACCGCCGGATCGGCGGTGTCGTCGGGCCCCCACAGATATCCCGTCCCCCCGACCGGGCCGGTCGTCCCGTCCTTGACCAGCGGGTCCCGCCACCAGGACGGGCCGCCGGGGATGGGCGGCGCCTGCGTCTCCGGCGGGGCCGGCGAGTGCGCGGCGCGGGGGGCGCCGCCGACCGGGTCGGGCGCCTGCGCCTCGGGCCGGCCGGTGTGCCGCTTGCGCTGCGACCAGTACGAGGCCCCGCCCAGGGCCAGGACGACCAGCACCGAGAAGGCCGCCAGCCCGCCGTTGTCCAGCATCGACAGGAACAGCGCGCAGCCCACCAGCGCGGCGAACACGGCCGCCAGCGTGGCCCCCTCCACCCGGCCGGTCAGCAGCTTCTTCGCCTCGCTGTCCTCCTCGCCCTCCTGCGGGAGCAGCAGCCACGCGAAGCCGTAGAAGATCAGACCGACGCCGCCGGTGACCGCGAGGACACCGAGGACGATGCGGAAGACCACCGGGTCCAGGTCGAAGTACCGGCCGAGGCCGCCGCACACGCCCGCGAGGACCTTGTCGCGCTTGCTGCGGCGCAGGGGCGGCCTGGCGTCGGCGGCCCGCGGGGCCCCGGGCCCGGCCGGCGGGGCGTCGTGTACTTCGGTCATGGGTCCATGGTGACGGCACGCGGAAGCGAGCGGCATCCGGCCCTACCCTGGTGCAACCCTGATATCCGCCCGGTGGATGTGGGGGGATGCCCTGATGTCCGGCAACCACCGGGCGTGTGACCCTTGGTGACATGCCCGTAGCCGCCGCTCCTCGTATCCCGCACGCACCGGACGCCGACGAGGTGCCGCAGCGCAAGCTCTACCGCAGCGCCGACGGCCGGATGCTCGGCGGTGTCGCGCGCGGTCTCGCCGGGCACCTCGGGCTTCCGGTGGGCTGGGTCCGCCTGGCGTTCCTCCTGCTGTTCATGTGGGGCGACGGGCTGGGCGTGCTGCTGTACGCCGCGTTCTGGGTCTTCGTACCGCTCGGCGTCGGCGGCCGGACCGGGCACCGCTCCTTCTTCGAGACCCTCCCCGACGGCACCCGCCGGCTGCGCAAGCCCGACCGCGGGCAGATCACCGCGCTGATCGCCCTGTTCATCGGCGCGGCCATCTTCATCTCCAAGGTCCAGCAGGGCGGTGCATCCGGCCGGTACGTGTGGCCGACGCTGCTGGTCGGGGCCGGGGTGGTGCTCGTATGGCGGCAGGCCGACAACGCCCGCCGCGCCCACTGGTCGACGGCCGCCGGACGGCACGGGCGGCTCTTCCAGGTGGCGCGGGCGCTCGCCGGCGTCGCCCTGGTCGGCGTGGGCCTGACCGTCTTCATCGTCGTACGGGGCTCCGCGGCGCAGCTCGGCAACGTCCTCACCGCCACCCTCGCCGTCCTCGTGGGCGTGGCGCTGCTCGCCGGACCGTGGCTGATCCGGATGACCCAGGACCTGTCCGAGGAACGCCTGATGCGCATCCGCGCCCAGGAGCGCGCCGAGGTCGCCGCCCATGTGCACGACTCGGTGCTGCACACCCTCACCCTGATCCAGCGCAACGCGGAAGACGTCTCCGAGGTGCGCCGCCTCGCGCGGGCGCAGGAACGCGAGCTGCGGAACTGGCTCTACAAGCCCGAGGGCACCGGCAAGGACGAGGCCGAGGAGCCGGACACCCTGGCGGAGGCCGTGAAGAAGACCGCCGCCGAGGTGGAGGACCACCACGGTGTTGCGATCGAGGTCGTGGTGGTCGGGGACTGCCCGCTCGACGAGGGGCTGGCGGCACAGATCCAGGCCGCGCGCGAGGCGATGGTCAACGCCGCCAAGTACGGTGGCGAGGGCGGGCCCGTACAGGTGTACGCGGAGGTCGAGGGGATGACGGTGTTCGTGTCCGTTCGGGACCGGGGACCGGGCTTCGACATCGACGCGGTACCCGGTGACCGCATGGGCGTACGAGAATCGATCATCGGCCGGATGCAGCGCAACGGCGGGACCGCACGGCTGCGGTCCGCGCCCGACGGCGGCACGGAAGTCGAGCTGGAGATGGAGAGGGCGGCGAACACACCATGACCGAGGCCGGAGAGAACGCGGGCACGGGGGAGACCAGGCGGGTCCGGGTGGTGCTCGTCGACGACCACAGGATGTTCCGTACGGGCGTGCAGGCCGAGATCGGCGAGACCGACCGGACGGGCGTCGAGGTCGTCGGCGAGGCGGCCGACGTCGACCAGGCCGTCACCGTCATCACCGCCACGCGGCCCGAGGTGGTCCTGCTCGACGTGCACCTGCCCGGCGGCGGCGGCGTCGAGGTACTGCGGCGCTGCGCCCCGCTGATGGCAGCGGCCGAGAACCCGGTGCGGTTCCTGGCGCTGTCGGTGTCGGACGCGGCCGAGGACGTCATCGGGGTCATCCGGGGCGGCGCGCGCGGGTACGTCACCAAGACGATCACCGGCGCCGACCTGGTGGACTCGGTCTTCCGCGTGCAGGACGGGGACGCGGTGTTCTCGCCGAGGCTGGCGGGCTTCGTGCTCGACGCGTTCGCCTCGACGGACGCTCCGCCGGTCGACGAGGACCTGGACCGGCTCACGCAGCGCGAGCGCGAGGTGCTGCGGCTGATCGCGCGCGGGTATGCGTACAAGGAGATCGCCAAGCAGCTCTTCATCTCGGTGAAGACCGTGGAGTCGCACGTCTCCGCCGTCCTGCGCAAGCTCCAGCTCTCCAACCGGCACGAGCTGACCCGGTGGGCGACGGCCCGCCGCCTGGTCTGAGTCCGGCGTCGGACGTCTGACCTGCGGTGTGACCCACGCCGCAGGTCGACCTGGCAACCGGGAGCGCGCACGCCGCCCTCTAGGCTGACGTGATGAGCTTGACCGGTACACCCTTCTTCGCGACGGTGATCGCCCTGACGGTGATCGCCGTCGTCCTTCCGCTGGCCGTGTGGAGCAAGGTGCGCGGCCCGGCCGCCGTACGTGCCGTCACGCGCGCGTCGATGGTGGTGTTCGCCCAGGTCACAGCCGTCGCCGTGGTGTTCGTCGCGGTCAACCGGGCCGAGCACTTCTATGCCTCCTGGAGCGACCTGCTCGGTACCGGCACGTACGTCACGGCTGCCCCCGACCTCGGCCCGGACGGGCTCGGCGGCAAGAAGGTCGAAGAGGCGCCGAAGGTCAAGCAGGACTTCCAGCCGGTCGAGGGGCTGGGCGGTCGGGTCAAGAAGACGGAGCTCGACGGCAAGGTCTCCGGAGTCAAGGGCGATGTCATGGTGTGGCTGCCGCCGCAGTACGACGATCCGGCCTACAAGGACAAGAAGTTCCCGGTGGTCGAGCTGATACCGGGCATACCGGGGACGGGCAAGTCCTGGTTCCAGGGGCTCAAGGCGCACGAGGTGCTGGAGCCGCTGATGAAGAGCGGCAAGGTGCAGCCGTTCATCCTGGTCTCGCCGCGCGCCATGCTGCTCGGCAACGGCGACACCGGCTGCGCCAACATCCCCGGCAAGGTCAACGCGGACAGCTGGTTCAGCGTCGACGTCCGCAAGATGGTCGTCGACAACTTCCGGGCCTCGGACGAGGCCCGCACCTGGGGCGTGGCCGGCTACTCGGCCGGCGCGTACTGCGCCGCCAAGCTCGCCATCGCCCACCCCGACCGCTACAGCGCGGCCGTCTCCCTGTCCGGCTACAACGACCCGGGGCAGGAGCCCTCGTCGCTGGTCGCCAAGGACCCCGAACTGCGCCGCACGCACAACCTGAAGAACGTGCTCCAGGCCGCGCCCACCCCGCCGCCGGTGGCGCTGTGGATGTCGGGGGCAGAGCAGGACGGCTACCTGTCCGGCACGGACCTCAAGGCGATCGCCAAGAGCCCGACCGTGGTCCACGCGGAGAAGGTCGTCGGCGGGCACAACCTCGAATCGTGGTCCAAGCAGCTGCCGCAGACCTTCGGCTGGCTGAGCGGCGTGGTCAAGACGCCGTAGGCCGATCGGCGGACGCGGACGCGGCCGGGGTCGTGCCGGCGTATCAGCGGCGCACCCGCGGAGCCACGTGGCGCCGCCCTCGGCTCCTGCCTCCGCCGGCGCGGAACGTGCGGGTACTGCGCCAGGGCTGGGCGGTCACGCGGGGCGGGAGGCGCCGGCCCAGGGCATCGAGTCGATCGGCGCCGGCCGGACCGTCGATCCGGGGCGCGGGGCGTGGATCATCTGGCCGTTGCCGATGTAGAGGCCGACGTGGGTCACCCCGGAGTAGAAGAACACCAGGTCGCCGGGGGCCAGCTGGTCACGGGACACGCGCCGGCCGGCGTTGATCTGGGTGTAGGTGGTGCGGGGCAGCGAGACCCCGGCCGAGCGCCACGCCGCCTGGGTCAGGCCGGAGCAGTCGAAAGACCCCGGGCCCGTCGCGCCCCAGACGTACGGCTTGCCGATCGCGCCGTACGCGAAGGCCACGGCGCGGGCCGCGCGCGAACCGTCGGACGGGAGCGGGGGCGTGCTGCCCTTGGACGCGGCGGGTGCGGCGGGAGCGGCGGGTGCGGTGGCCGGTCCGCCGGGCGACTGGGCCTCGTAGGCGGCCCGCTCCTCGGCGGTGAGCCGGGCCAGCAGGTTCTTGGCGGCGGTGAGCTTCTCCTCGATCACGGCCTTGTGCCCGGCGAGCTCTTCCTGGCGGGAGCGGAGGTCCGAGAGCCGCCCGGAGGCCTGCTCGCGGAGCTTGCCGACCTCGTCGAGCCGGCGGCGCACGGTGGTGATCCCGGCGGCGTTACGGTCCCCGGCACGGGCGATGAACGCGCTCCGGGAGAGATACTCCTGCGGGTCGGAGGCCAGCGCGAGCTGGACGGCGGTACCCAGCGACCCGCTGCGGTACTGGGAGGCGGCGAGCGTGCCGAGCGCGCTGCGGGCGGTGTTGAGCTGGTCGGTCTTGCGGGCGGTCTCCTCGCGCAGTCCGGTCAGCGCGCGTTCGGCCTCGTCCGCCTGCTCCTTCGCCCCGTTGTACTGCTCGGTCGCCGCCTCGGCCTCCTCGTAGAGCCGGTCCACCTCCGACTTGACCTGGGCGGGGGTGGGCCGGGGGGCGGCCTGGGAAGCGCCTTCGAAGACGGTGGCAGCGCCCGCGAGGGCGAGGGTGGCGGCGGTCGTGCGTACCGGGCCGCCGGAGAGCGGGCGCTGCCTGGGCTTTCGATGACTGGCCACGCGGGCCTCACATCCTTCCTCTGTCGGTGCTTGGAGGAGGACGCTAGACCCGTGGGTAACGGGCGGATGACGAGATGAACGCAAGTGGCTCGATACGACCGGAGCTGGCCGCCGAGGACCGGAATGGATCGTTCCGGTGTGGGTCAGTGCCAGAGAAGGGCGATGAAGATGTTGATCACGGTCAGCCCGCCGACCGCCCCGAACAGCGCCTTGTCCACCTGCTCCTCGTCGCGCTTGACGTAGACGAGGCAGAGGATCACGAAGAGTATCGCGAGCTTCACGCCGACCTTGACGTTGTTGACGGGGGTCCCGTCCATCTGGTTGAAGCCGACCAGGAGTACGCCGGTGACCAGCATGGTGAGCGCGCCGTGCAGCATGGCGGGCGTGAAACGGGCGGTGCCCGCGCTCATCGCCTTCATCTGGGTCAGGAACCCACCGAGGAGCGAGGCGATCCCGATGATGTGCAGGCCGACGAAGACACTGATGAGTACGTCCATGGCGTCGAGCGTACGAGGCGGCCCGGTCGGCCGGGGAAGCGGGTCGATCCGGCCGTGAGGACCGCCGGCCGCGACGACCGCGGGCCCTGGCGACCGCCGGCTTCTCGGACGATTCAATTGTACGAGATCTTCGAACGGTACGGCATTATCCGTACGAGATCTGCGTACAGTGGGGTCATGCCTGCTGCCGCCGCCGAGCCGAGCCACCCCGCCGCCGACCGCATCGAGCTCGTCGAGGTCCTGGCGGCGCTCGGACATCCCGTCCGGCTGGAGATCGTCCGCAAGCTGGCCTCCGGCGAAGAGGCGTGCTGCGGTGAGGTCGTCCCCGGCCTGCCCCGCTCCAGCGTCACGCACCACCTCAAGACGCTGCGCGAGAGCGGGCTCGTCTGCCAGCGCCCCCAGGGCCGCAAGCTCTTCCTCGCGCTGCGCCGCGAGGACCTGGAGCTCCGTTTTCCCGGTCTGCTCGAACTCGTGCTGGCCTGTCGGTCCCGCCCCCTAGACTCGGAATGCGATGAGCAGCCTCTTTGACGACAGTTTCCTGGCGGACCTCACCCCCTCCGAGGAAGTCCCGCCGCCGCCCGAGGATCACGCCGCCCCCGAAGCGGGCGCGGACGATCTCTTCGGGGGCCGGTTCGACGTACCCATGAGCGGGGACGCGTACTACCGGGACGGCGCCCCCAGGCCCGTCATCGACCCGGCGACGCTCCTGGACGGGCTCAACGAGGAGCAGCGCGCGGCCGTGGTGCACGCGGGTTCCCCGCTGCTCATCGTGGCCGGCGCCGGCTCCGGCAAGACCCGGGTGCTGACCCACCGCATCGGGCACCTGCTGTCCGCGCGAAACGTCCACCCCGGCCAGATCCTGGCGATCACCTTCACCAACAAGGCCGCCGGTGAGATGAAGGAGCGCGTCGAGGGCCTGGTCGGCCCGCGCGCGAACGCCATGTGGGTCTCCACCTTCCACAGCGCGTGCGTGCGCATCCTGCGCCGCGAGTCCAAGCGGCTCGGCTTCACGTCCTCGTTCTCGATCTACGACGCGGCCGACTCGAAGCGCCTGATGGCGCTCGTCTGCCGCGACCTGGATCTGGACCCGAAGAAGTTCCCGCCGAAGGCCTTCAACGCCAAGATCTCGAACCTGAAGAACGAGCTGATCGACGAGGAAGCCTTCGCCGACCAAGCGGTGGACGGCTTCGAGAAGACCCTGGCCCAGGCGTACGCGATGTACCAGGGGCGGCTGCGCGAGGCCAACGCCCTCGACTTCGACGACATCATCATGACCACGGTCCACCTGCTCCAGGCGTTCCCGGACGTCGCCGAGCACTACCGGCGCCGCTTCCGGCACGTCCTCGTCGACGAGTACCAGGACACCAACCACGCGCAGTACACGCTGGTGCGCGAGCTGGTGGGCACCGGCTACCCCGACCTGCCCCCGGCCGAGCTGTGCGTGGTGGGTGACGCAGACCAGTCGATCTACGCCTTCCGCGGCGCGACCATCCGCAACATCCTCCAGTTCGAAGAGGACTACAAGGACGCGACGACGATCCTGCTGGAGCAGAACTACCGCTCCACGCAGACGATCCTCTCGGCCGCCAACGCGGTCATCGAGCGCAACGAGAACCGCCGCGCGAAGAACCTGTGGACCCAGGCCGGCACCGGCGCCGTCATCACCGGTTACGTCGCGGACACCGAGCACGACGAGGCCCAGTTCGTCGCCGACGAGATCGACCGGCTGACGGACGCGGGCGACGCCAAGGCGGGCGACGTCGCGATCTTCTACCGGACCAACGCGCAGTCCCGCGTGTTCGAGGAGATCTTCATCCGGGTCGGACTGCCCTACAAGGTCGTCGGCGGCGTCCGCTTCTACGAGCGCAAGGAGGTCCGCGACGTCCTCGCGTACCTGCGCGTCCTGGCGAACCCGGAGGACAACGTCCCGCTGCGGCGCATCCTGAACGTGCCCAAGCGCGGCATCGGCGAACGCGCCGAGGCGATGATCGACGCCCTCGCGATGCGCGAGAAGATCACCTTCCCGCAGGCCCTGCGCCGCGTGGACGAGGCCTTCGGCATGGCAGCGCGGTCCACGAACGCGGTGAAGCGGTTCAACGTGCTGATGGAGGAGCTGGGCACGATCGTCGACTCGGGCGCGGGCCCGGCGGTGGTGCTGGAGGCGGTGCTGGAGCGGACGGGTTACCTCGCCGAGCTCCAGGCGTCGACCGACCCGCAGGACGAGACGCGCATCGAGAACCTGCAGGAGCTCGCGGCCGTGGCGCTGGAGTTCGAGCAGGCACGCGAGGCCGCGGCGGCCGAGGCCGCCGAGACCGGGGCCCCGGCTCCCGGGTCCGGCACCCTGGCCGAGTTCCTGGAGCAGGTCGCGCTCGTCGCCGACTCCGACCAGATCCCGGACGAGGACACCGAGGGCACGGGCGTCATCACGCTGATGACCCTGCACACCGCCAAGGGCCTCGAATTCCCCGTGGTCTTCCTGACCGGTATGGAGGACGGGGTCTTCCCGCACATGCGGGCGCTGGGCCAGACCAAGGAGCTGGAGGAGGAGCGCCGTCTCGCGTACGTGGGCATCACGCGGGCGCGCGAGCGGCTGTACCTGACGCGCTCCAGCATGCGCAGCGCGTGGGGTACGCCCTCCTACAACCCGCCGTCGCGGTTCCTGGAAGAGATTCCGGCCGAGTACCTCACATGGAAGAGGACGGGCGCGACGCAGAAGCCGGCGGGTCCGATGCGGAGCTCGGGGTACGGTTCGTCGTCGTCGTCGTCCGGATCGGGCAGGGCGACGTTCGGCACCTCGCCGGAGGCGTTCCTGTCCTCGTCGCGTACGAAGTCGGGGCCGTCCGGATTCGCGACGCGGCGGGCCGCCGACAAGCCGGTCATCGCGCTGGTGGTCGGGGACCGGGTCACGCACGACCAGTTCGGGCTCGGCACCGTCATGGAGGTCAAGGGGGCGGGCGCGGACGCGCAGGCCACCATCGACTTCGGGGACGACAAGCCCAAGCGGCTGCTGCTGCGTTACGCGCCGGTGCAGAAGCTGTAGGACGACGGGCGGCCGCGCGGCCTTCGGTACGGCCGCGCGGTAGTCACATCGGGGGTAGATGGGGGAGTCACGTCAGCCGGTGAGGCCAGCTGGTTACGTCAGCCGGTTATGTCCGCCGGTTACGTCGGGTCCAGGCCGTGGCTGCGCAGCCACGTCAGGGGGTCGATCGCGGAGCCGCCGCCCGGCCGGACCTCGAAGTGGAGGTGCGGGCCGGTGGAGTTGCCCGAGTTGCCCGAGTAGGCGATGACCTCGCCCGCCTTGACCTTGCCGCCGCGGATCTTGGTGGAGCTGAGGTGGCAGTACCAGGTCTCGGTCCCGTCGGGCGCGGTCACTATCGCCATGTTCCCGTAGGCACTGTTGTACTGGGTGCGCACGGTGCCGTCGGTGGCCGCCATGACCGGGGTTCCGTAGGAGACCGGGAAGTCGATGCCGGTGTGCACCGACATCCACATGCCGCCGGCCTGACCGAAGTTGGCGCTGAGGCCGTGCTGGTTCACCGGGATCGCGAACTTGGGGCGGGCGGCCTCCTTGGCTGCGGCCTCCTCCGCCTTCTTCTTCTTTTCCTCTTCCTGGCGCTCGCGCAGGTCGATGCGCTCCTGCGTACGGCTCGCGCGGTCCGCGAAGTCGCCCGCGTCGGCGCTGAGCGCGACCAGTTGGGTGTCGAGCTTGGTGTTCGCCGCGACCGGTTTCACCGAGGCCGGATCGGGCGCGGCCATGGTGGTGGGCGCCTCGGCGGGCCGGTCTGTGCCGGTGAGGCCGCCGACGGAGGCGGCCGCGACACCCGCGACGCCCATCACGCAGGCGGAGGGCACGGCCACGGTCAGCAAGGCGGAACGCTTCGCCGGGTTGCGGCGACGGCTGTTGCCGCTGCCGGTGCTGCTCGCCTTGGCGCCCGAGCCGGCCTTGCCGTTGCCCTTGGCGGCCGTCCGGCGCGCGGAGCGCGGGGTCGAGGTCACGGTCATGGTCTGGGTGGGGAGGTCGTGGACCTCGGGGAGATCGCGTGCCTCGGGCAGATCGGGCGCCTCGGGCGCCTCATGGACCTGCGGCGTCTCGTCGGAGAGCACCTCGAAGACGGCGGTCTCGCTGTACGTGACGGACCCGGTCTCGAAACCGGTCTCGAACCCGCTCCGGTGACCGGAGTCGATGACACCGGCCTCGGTGGCCTCGTAGGCGTAGCCGACAGTGGTCGCCTCGTAGGTGTACTCCTGCTGCGCGGGTTCGGGCGCGGGCCGGTACTCATACGTGTAGGCGGCCTCGGGCTGGGCCGGGGTCTCGGCGACGGTGTTCCAGGCGGTGGCGTCGTAGGCGCCGGTCTCGGTGCCGGTGGTGCCGTAGCCCGGCATCGCCCAATGCCCGGTCTGCTCACCGGAGGTGTCGTAGCCGAAGGAGGGCTGCTGGTACTGCGTGTAGCCGGAGTAGTCCGAGCTCGGCGTGTTCCAGGCGCTCGCGTCCCAGCTTCCCGTGGTGTCCGCGGGGGCGGCCTGGGCCGGGATCGTGGACAGGTAACTGTCCTGCGAGGCCCATGCGGTGGCGTCGTACGCACCCGTGTCGTAGGAGCCGTAGGCGGCGTAATTAACCCCTTGGCCCTGCGTTTCATAGGTAACGTAGGTCGAGTCACCAGCGAAAGCGGTGGTGGAAAGGCCGTCGTACCCGGGATCCGGATACTGGCCCGACGTGGGGCGGTCGTTCACCAACTTCTCTTTCGCCTCGGCAGTGGGGGCCTGGGTGGCCGGGAACGCAAGGTTCACCGGAGGAGAGCAGTGGCGTGACTGTACCCGGCGGTTACTCGCCACGACAATCTTCGCCGGGTCCCCAGATCTCCGGAACCGGGCATTCGGCCGTCTTTCGGTCGCCGAAATGCGGACCCTTGGCCTTGAGTTCGAAATTAGTTCGACTGCTGGTCGGTCGTCGGCTAGGCGACGGAGGCGGCATCCGAGCCCGTGACGGCGGTCAGACCGGGCCCGTCGAGGGTGCGCCGGACCGCCGCGATCACCGTGGGATGGGTGGCCAGCGCGAGATGTCCGATACCGGTGACCTGCACGTTCTCCACACATAGATCCGGGTGCTCGATCCGCGCGGCTCCGACCGGAGTCATCAGCGCGTCGAACTCGCTCCAGAACGCGACGCATCGGGTGGCACAGCCAGGCGCGGGCGCGGCGAGCTCGGTCAGCACCTCGGAGTCAGGGCGGATCTGCCGTATCAGCGGGTGCGCGTCCATGAAGGGGGCGACCCGGGTGCCGGCGTGCGGGCTGCCCAGGGTGACAAGGGTCCGGACGCGGCTGTCGCCGCCGAGCCGCTGCACGTAGTACCGGCCGATCAGCCCGCCCAGGCTGTGCCCGACCAGATCCACCCGCTCCTGTCCGGTGCGCTCGCAGAGCTCCTCGGCACGCCGGGCGAGATGGCGGGCGGTGACGCGCAGGTCGAGGGTGAAGGGTGAGTAGTTGTACGCCTCCACGTGCCGGCCTCCCGCTCCAAGGGCGCGGCGCAGCAGGACGAAGACGGATCGGTTGTCGGTGAACCCGTGGAGAAGGAGGACCGGAGGCCGTGTCGCGGGCGGGCGGGTGGTGACCTTTTCCTGGCACACTCCGGTGGGATACAGCAGGAGGTGCCCGCCGAACACCATCACCTCGAGCGCGCCGGCCCGCAGCGCGGCGCCGGACAAGGGCATGGACATGGGTATGGACAGCCCCATCGACGGCCTCCCCTGAGCCTCAGCGGGACCGCGGCGCTCGCACCACCGTGCCGTGCGGCTGTCGGCACGGTGGCGCAATGCCGTCCCACGTGTGATTTCCCCCTCGTGGTCGACCGCGAAACGGCGGCGTGCGCGATGCTGTACTTAACGTTCGTTCACTCGGGAGGCAGTGCGATGGGTGTGACCGGTCCGATCCGTGTGGTGGTGGCCAAGCCGGGTCTCGACGGCCACGACCGCGGGGCCAAGGTGATCGCGCGGGCGCTGCGGGACGCGGGCATGGAGGTCATCTACACCGGCCTCCACCAGACCCCCGAGCAGATCGTGGACACCGCCATCCAGGAGGACGCCGACGCCATCGGCCTCTCGATCCTTTCCGGCGCCCACAACACGCTCTTCGCGCGCGTGCTGGAACTCCTCAAGGAGCGCGACGCGGAGGACATCAAGGTCTTCGGCGGCGGCATCATCCCGGAGGACGACATCGCCCCTCTGAAGGAGAAGGGCGTGGCCGAGATCTTCACGCCGGGCGCGACGACGACCGCCATCGTGGAGTGGGTCAACGCCCACGTCCGCCAGTAGCCCCTCCGGCGGTCTGGCAACGATCGGGCAGCGCCGCGCACGTGCGGCCCTGCCCGCCTTCGAGGCGCGGGATCCGGGGCAAGCCCCGGCCCGTACCCGGCCGAGCCGCCGCCGGGGATGAGCGGGACAGCCCTCAGGGGGCCAGTTCGGCCAGCATCGTCGCGCGGAGGCGAAGGGTCGAGACCAGTCGCCGGAACGCCTCGGCCCAGTACGCGGCCGCACCGGGGGCCGCGTCCGGCAGATCCTCCGCGGCCGTGGTCAGGGCCTCCAGCCGGCCCGCTTCCGCGGGATCGAGGCAGCGCTCCGCCAGGCCCATCACCCCGCTGAAGCTCCACGGGTAGCTGCCCGCGTCCCGGGCCGTGTCCAGCGCGTCCACGACCGCCCGGCCGAGCGTCCCCGCCCACGGCACCACGCACACCCCGAGCAGCTGGAACGCTTCCGACAGCCCGTGGGCCCGTATGAACTCCGCGACCCACTCCGCCCGCTCCGCGTGCGGGAGGGTTTCCAGCAGCTTGGCCCGTTCCGCGAGCGAGGCCGTGCCCGGGCCCGCCGCGGGCGGCGCGGACGCCGGGCCGAGCAGGGCCCGCGACCACGGCGCGTCGCGCTGGCGCACGGCCGCCCGGCACCACGCCGCGTGCAGCTCCTCCGTCCAGCCGTCGCCCGCGGCCACCGGCAGCGCCACTATCCCCGCCGGGCCGAGCCCCCCGAACCGCTCCCGCCAGCACGACAGCGGCGCAGCCTCCACCAACTGGCCCAGCCACCAGGCACGCTCCCCGCGTCCGGCGGGCGGCCGCTTGACCACCCCGTCGCGGAGCATCCCCGCGTCGCACTCGGCCGGCGGAGTCACCCCCTCCGGGCCCACACAGGCCAACGCGCGCTCCGCCATCCGCCCCGCCAGCGCCGAGCCCGGCAGCGCGGACAGCAACTCGGCGGCCGTGGCACGCACATTGCGGCTTCGGTCACCCAACGCCGCCTCCAGGAACGGCTCGTCCTGCTCCGACAGTCCCATCCTCAGCGAATCGAGGAACATCAGCCGGTCCTCGGCCCGTTCGGTGGCCCAGGTCGTCATCAGCAGCCGCGGCGCGGCCGCCGCCTCGTGGGCCCGGACGGCACCGAGCAGGGCCACCCGCTCCGCGAACAGCCCCTCCAGCCAGAGCCGTTCCACCGCGGTCCGGTCCGTCACCGCGGGCAGTTCCCCCGCGCCGCCCGAACCCCCGCGCAGGGCGAACCGCCAGTCCGGATTCATCCGCGCCAGCCACAGCCCCCGCGTCCCTGCCAGGGCCAGGGCCTGCGGCCGCAGGTCCGTACGGGCCCGGGCCGCGTCCAGCAGCGCGGGTACGAGCGCGGCCGGCGAGCGGTAGCCGTGCCGCGCGGCCGCGGCCAGCCACTGCGGCAGCAGCTCCGTCAGGTCCGGGGCGCTCCCGCGCCGCCCGCCGCCGTTGACCGGGCCGCTACGCCCGGCCAGCAACTGCGCCAGCCTGCGGCCGGCCGCCACCGGTGGCGCCGGCCGGGGGTCGCGGGGCGCGGGCTCCGGCCTCGGCCCGGCCTCGGCCGGTCGCAGCCCGGCCCGGCGCCGCACGGCATGCA
>NZ_JBSGZP010000075.1:0-17419 GCF_053611065.1 Streptomyces sp. NPDC054840 | reverse complement strand
GGGGTACCACTGGGCGGAACAACCGCCGGAGCCGTGGATCAGGACGACCGGGGTGCGCGACTCGGCGGCGGGGTCCACAGGCCCGTACCGGTAGACATGCGTGGTGCCGAAGCTCGTCTCCACGTCCGTCTCGGAGCGGGCGGGCGCGCCCAGCGCGTACACGGCCTCGCAGGCGGCGAAGTACCGGTCGCGCAGGTCGTCGTTCACGTAGCGGCCGATGTCGCGGCGCGGGCGGGTGGTGTTCTCGGGCACGGGGCACCTCCGGTTCTTCGAAGATCCGTTCTTCGTAATACGAACGTACCATAAAGATGGTACGGCGGTACCATGAAGGAGTCCGGGCGGTCCGGACCGCGAACGCGAACACTCACCGACGGGCGGAGACACGACCATGCCGAAGCGTGTGGACCACGAGGAGCGGCGAGCCCAGATCGCCGAGGCGCTCATCCAGGTGGCCGGGCGGCGCGGACTGCACGCGGTCGGCATGCGCGACGTCGCGGCGCAGGCGGGGGTGTCGCTGCGGCTCGTGCAGTACTACTTCGAGACGAAGGAGAAGCTGCTCTTCTACGGACTCCAGCACCTCACCGACCGCTTCACCGCACGCGTGGGCGAGCGCCTGCGTGCCGTCGGCCCGAACCCCGGCCCCCGCGCGACCATCGAGGCGCTGCTGCTGGCCTCCCTTCCCACCGACGAGGAGGGCCGCACCTTCCACCTCCTCTACAGCTCGTACTCGATCCTGTCCGTGACCGACGAGGCCCTCGCCGCCCAGCCGTTCATCGACAACCCCGACGCCGCGGAGAACGCCGTCACCGGCCTGCTCCGACAGGCACAGGACACCGGCCTGGCCGACCCGGACGTCGACGCGCGCACGGAGGCGATCAGCCTGCTCGCCATGACGGCGACCATGGGTACCAGCATCCTCGCGGGCCAACGGAAGCCCGAATCGGCGGTCGCGGTACTCCACCACCACCTCGACCGGATCTTCACCACCGCCTGACCCCCCGACCCGCCCCGGAATGGGTCGAGCAGCCGCTGCGCCGCAGCCGTACGGTCTCCGAACTCCCGCGCCGTGGCCTGTCGGTGGGCGTCTCGGCGATCGTGCTGCCCGTGGCCAGCCCCGGCCGAGACGCGCAGTCCGGACTGCCTGTTCGGCGCGGTGGACGGCCCGGACCGGATCGTGCCGCTCGGCGACTCGCATGCCGGGCAGTGGTTCTTCCCGATGCCGGCACTGGCCTCGCAGCGGGGCTGGGCGCTGCAGGAGTTGGTGAAGCAGGGCTGCCCGCTGCCGGAGCTCGCGGTGGACAGTCCGCAGCTCGGCCGCGCCTACCGGGAGTGCGACGCCAGGCGGGCGGACACCCTGGAGCGGCTGCGGCAGCAGCCGAAGCCGCGCCTCATCGTGATCGCCTCGCTCAACCGGTACACCGACGACGCCGGGCTGCTGGCCGAGGCGTGGGAGAGGACACTGACGCCGCTGCGGGCGCAGGGTGCACCGATCGTGTACGTCGAGGAGCCTGACCTCCGGTCCGCAACCGTGCGCGGGCCGCCGTACGGCGTTCCACTCGTACGCCGTCGAGGTCGATCTCGCGCCCGGTGCGGAGGAGGTGCGCTGGCATCTGGACGGGCGCCTTTACCACCGGGTGACCGCGGACGCCGACGGCGCGAGCGCGGGTCCGGCCACCGAGCCGGGTCATGCGATGCGGGTGGACCACGTCACCGTCTCGACCCTGGAGCTGAACACGTAGCGGTGCGGAGGTGCGGACCTGTGGAGGGGGAAGCGTCTCGCTCCTCCGGGCCGGCGGACGGCCCGTGAGGGGGCGCGCTCCACGGGACTGCCCGGAACACGCCCGGCGCCTGCGCGGCACAGGTCCGACGCGGGATCAGAAGGCGAAGACGGGGCTCCCGTTGAGGGTCGCGGCCATCACGCAGGTGTTGGAGAAGGTGTACTTCCACGCGACGCGGCTGCCCTTCCACACGCCGTCGGCGGTCACGGTGACCGGGGCGTAGTGCATCGGGCAGACGCGGTCCGGGTTCGGCGAGGCCAGCAGGCGGTCCAGCGCTCCCTCCGTGGAGTTGAGGGCGGCGCAGGCGGCCTGCGGGTCCGGGTGGGTGCCCAGCGCGGTCGGGGCGCAGCTGAGGGTCGAGGCCCGGACGACGGTGGACTCGGTGGCGTCGTCGCCCTGGGCGACGGTGAACACGAGCGCGGACGGGGCGTACAGGCTGGAGGGTTGAGCGGCTGCCACGCCCGTGGTGCCGGCCAGACAGAGGAGCGTGGCGGCGGAGGCAGCTGCGATGCGGTGACGCACGACGGAACTCTCTTTCGATTCAAAGGTTGAACGCGATATTTGGTTTCGATATCGCGACGTTGCGGGATCAGACTGTCCGACGCGAAGGCAAGTTGCATCTCCAGGACCGATTTACGGACAGAGCATCCGTATATCGGCGACCGAATGGTCGTTCGGGCAGCTCACAGGGGGCGCCCCCGCTCCGTCGGCGCACCCCGTCGCCGGTCGGGCCGCCGCCGACACACCTCTTCACCCCGCCCTGACCTGCTGCCGGGCACGCGCGGTTCACCCGACGGCCACTCAGCTTGACCGGATATGCACGTTCGAACCCGAGAACGCCGCACTCCGGCCCGCCTGATTCCACGACCTCCGGGAAACCGGCCCCGCGCCCGGACGGTCCGACCGCAGCCGCCCCGGAGGTCGCGTCACACCCCAGCCGACCGAGCCGAACCGGGGAGTCGACGCAGGTGACACCGCCGGCTGCGACCGGATCTCAGGTGGCCGAGGCGCTGACCGGTCGTCACAACGAGTCCGTGTAGCGGGCGGCGAGCGCCGCGGCGCGGTCGCGCAGGGCGGTCCGCAGCGCCTGCGGGGCCAGGGCTTCCGCGTCCGTGCCCAGCTGCCACAGCGCCCATTCGGCGTGTCGTGAATCCTGGAAGATCAGCTCCAGCCGCAGTCGGCCGTCCGGGTCGGGCTCTTCCGCGCGGACGGCCACCGCGGTGGCGAGCAGGTCCTCCCGCCGCACCGGGTTCACCAGCACCAGCACCGTGATGTGGTCGCCGCTGAGGAACCGCGCGGAGCGTTCCCGCCAGATCCGGTCCAGGTCGACGTGGTTCGGCCGCTCTGCCGTTTCGGGGAGTTCCTCTGCGGCCAGCACCCGCGACAGCCGGTAGGTGCGGTCCGCGCCGGATCTCGTGGCCAGCAGGTACACCCGGTCGCGCACGGTGACCAGCCCGACCGGGTCGACCGTGCGCCACCGCGGTGGTCGGCCGGTGGCCGCGTAGTGGATGCGCAGCTTGTGTCCGGCGAGCACCGCGCGCCGGACCTCGCTCATCGTGGTGCCGGGTATGTCGTCGGCGCCCGATCGGCGTGAGAGGAGGTCGGTCTCCGGCTCGACGAGGAATCGCCGGGCCGCGTCGCTCGCGGTGGTCCGGTGGCTTTCGGGCAGCGCGTCGACCACCTTGCGCATGGCCGAGGCGAGGGCCGGGCCCAGGCCGAAGGTCTGCTCACCGCGCCCCGATCCGGCGGCCAGCAGGGCCAGGGCCTCGTCATGGTTCAGTCCGGTCAGCTCGGTCCGGAAGCCGGGCAACAACGAGAAACCGCCGTGCCGGCCGCGCTCGGCGTAGACCGGGACGCCGGCTGCCGACAGTGCCTCGATGTCGCGCAGCACGGTGCGGGTGGAAACCTGCAGCTCGCGTGCCAGCGTGTCCGCGGTCAACCGACCGTGCCGGCGCAGCAGCAGCACCAGTGAGACCAGCCGGTCGGCGCGCATGCGGGAACCTTAACGGAATACATGACAGAGGGTGTCGTGATGTGTTGGGAGGCTCGTCAGCACGACGTCGAGGCCGGCGGCTGCCGAGCCGATGGACGTACGTACTCCCGATGAATCGAATGGAGCTGACGTGGCAATGCAGCGAACGGCGGTCAACCCGGTGACGTGGTCGGTGGAGATGGGGTTCAACCAGGGTGAGATCGTCTCCGGGCACACACGGACCCTGTACGTCTCGGGGCAGACGGCGATGAGCGGCGACGGCAAGCCCCTGCATGACGGCGACATGGCGGCCCAGTTGACGCTGAGCATCGACAACCTGGAAGCCGTGCTCGGCGAGGCCGGCATGTCTCTCGCGAACCTCGTGCGGCTCAACGTGTACACGACCGACGTCGACCTGCTCTTCCAGCACTACGGCGGACTGGCGGCGCGGTTGGGCGCCGTCGGGGTGGCGCCGACCACCACGATGCTCGGGGTGGCACGCCTGGCGATTCCCGGCCAGATGGTCGAGCTGGAGGGCACCGCCGTCGCCTGACGCGCGGGCGCCCCTGTTCCGGGGCGCCCCGCCGCCGTTCGCGTCCTTCCGTGGGTGGATACATCGTCGCCGGCGGCCGAGAGCTCAACCGGACGGCGTGACCGTGGACCGCACGCCGAACCACTGCTCGGCGCCGAACTCCTCGAACCTCTCCACCTCGGTGAATCCCAGCTTCGCCGCGAGGCGCACGGCACGGTCGTTGGCGCTCTGGGTGCAGAGGACCACCGGCTCGTCCGGAAACGCGTGGGCGCACCAGTCGAGTGCGGCCGCGCACGCCTCGGCGGCGTACCCGTGTCCCCACGCCTCCGGCAGGAACATGTAGCCGAGCTCGACCTCTCCGGCCTCCGGACGGACGTGCCCCGGACGCTCCGGGTCGCGCCGATCGAGTGTGACCATGCCGATCATCGCTCCGTCGACCTCGATCACGAAGAAGCCGGGGCGCCGCCCGGGCACCTCCGGCACCGCGCGTTCCAGCTCGGCACGCGGTCGTGGGCCACCGACGTAGGCGCCCACCTCCGGCGATGCGAACAACTCGATGAACGCCGCACGATCACGCGCCTCGGACTGGCGGAGTACCAGCCGTTCGGTCCTTGACGGGCCAGGTGGCCAGGCGACAGATCCGAGTTCAGTCATGACAGGCAACCTATCGCAACCCCTCGCACACCTGGATGGAGGCAGTTCAACCGCCTTGCGGGCGCGCATGATTCAGCTGACCCGGCGCGCCGGGCGAATCCGACGACGCGGTCTCCCCATCTCCCCACACCTCCCTTTTTAGGTTAGGCTTGCCTAAGAGAGGAGGGGGCGGGGATGCAGGACAAAGGCCGAGACCAAGCGCAGCAGGACGAGTGGGCCGACGACGTGCTGGCTTGGATGAGCGCGCAGGAGGAGATGGACCGGGCACTGCGCGACGCGCTGCACCGCACGCCCAGTCAGCGGGAGGAAACGATCGCCCGGATGGCGGATGCCCTCCGCGGGGCGGCCCAAGGACTGACCATCCCCGGGTGCGCGGCCGCGGCCGGTGTTCCCGAGCGCATTCTGCGCGAATGGCTGGAGATCGACGCCAGTTTCGCGACGGCGCTCGGCGCCGCGCACGCACTGGCCGAGGCGCACGGGCTGAGACCCGGGCCGGCGCCGAGCCCGGCCGCGTTACACCTGATGCTGAACGCCATCCGCAAAGGGGCCACCTGGCCGGCCGCGGCGACCCTCGTGGGCATCTCCGTGCGCAGGTTCAACCGTCTGCGCGCCGAGGCACCGCCGGTCGAAGCCCTGATCGGGGCAGCCCAGCGGGCGCGCTCGGAGAAGGCCGGTGCGAGCCGGCGGCGCAGACCCCCCAAGGCGGCGAGCCGCCGGGTCGGGTACCGGATCGTGCAGCTCGACGACCCCCTCCTGTCTCCGGACAGTCGACCGGATGACCCTGTCGGCGGGGTGAGCGACCGCGCCAAGCCCCGGGACTGAGCGCCCGCTCGCACGGGGACCGCTTTCGAGGGGCATCGCTGCCCCGACCTCATCACTCAAGGAGAGACACCGTGGCCACCAACCCCTTCGAAGACGACGACGCCCGCTACTTCGTGCTCGTGAACGCCGAGAACCAGCACTCGCTCTGGCCCGCCTTCGCGGAGGTACCCGCGGACTGGACCGTGGTGCACGGCGAGGACAGCCGAGAGGGCTGCGCCGCGTACACGGAGAGGCACTGGACGGACATGCGGCCCGCCGGCCAGGTCGCCAGGAGCTGATCCCGAGGGCCTCCCGGCCCCGCTGTCCCAGCCGCGGGGCCGGACCGGAGCACGGCCGCGCGGACTGGTGACCAGTCGTCACCACATCGCCGCCTCAGGGGTGTCACTCCGTGGCGGCCCGGGGGATGAGGCGGGTACCGCACCAGCTGCAGTACCGGGCGTCGGCCTCTATGGCATGCCGGTGGCACTGCTCGCAGACGAGGTGGAGCGGGCACTGCGGGGTGCGAGGTTCGGTGCTGGGCGGCCGGCCGATGGCCATGCCGGCCCGCCTGCGGTGCGCGGTGAGGAACACCAACCCCTCGGGGCCGGCCCGCAGCGAACGGGCGGATCCGCGCGGCAGCAGGGTGAGGGAGCCGGGCACGACCTCCACCCCGGCGCCGTCCAAGGTCAGGGAACCGCCGCCCTGCACGACGGCGAGCAGGACGTCCACCTCCGGCTCCCGGTGTACGGCGATTTCGCCGCCCGGCAGGAGGCGCACCACATTCGCGTCGAGCTGCCGGCCATTCTGCCGTAGCCGCCACAGGGCGCCGCTCTGGCCGTCCGCGGCGGCCTCGACCAATCCCGTGACCGTGACACTCACGGCTTCCCGCTCGACCACCACATGTCCTTCCCACGCGTTCGGCCGCTCTGCCGACCGTCGTGATCACCCATGAGATCACTTCGGCCGGTGTCCGCACCAACCACGGGGGCGAAGCGGTCGCCTGAACGCCAGGACGTGAGCCGCTCGGCGCACCCGGCGCGGCGGAACGGCCGGTCCCCGGCACAGGCTGACACCCTTCGGGCGTGGGCGAAGGGGCATTGAGAAGGCATACCACCCGTTGGGGTCAAGATCTGCCGGGTTCCGGCGCCGGCCTCTGCGGGAGGCGCGCCCGGGGCGTACCGGACTGACGGGGTCAGTGGTGCCAGGCGTGGCCTCCAGTGTTGTGGATGAACCGCTGGAGGACCTTCAGGGTGATCACGTACTCCTCGTTCGGGATGCCCCGGTGCCGCTCCCGCCACAGCTCCGCCTGGGTCAGGGCAACCTGGGCGTGGAAGTCCCGTCCCCCGTCGGTGAGTTCGAGCTGACCGTCCGGGTCCTGCGTGACCCAGCCACGGGCGATGGTGGCGTCGATCTCCTCGTCGAGGTCGTCGATGCCCACGGCCGCGTAACCGCTCAGCACCCCGGTCACCCGGTCGCGTGTCGGCGGCGTCTCGGCCGTGGCGATCCGGTCCAGGATCCATGCCTGCGGCTGGGTGGTGCCGATTCCGGCGAGTACGGCCCTGATACGGGTGACCACCGCGTCCGAGGCGGCCCAGCTCCAGTATCCGATGGGCTGCCGGACCAGTCCTGCGTCGTCGTGCGAGTACTCCATGGCGGATCCGCTCCGTTCGCTCTCTTCGAGATCGTCTACGCACAACACCGTAGGATCTCAACCGCACTTGAGGTCCAGTCCTCAGGTCCGTGGCCTCGCTCCCCCGCCCCCTCCCTGGCGACGGGCAGCGGGCACTATGGGCGGCCGGGCGGACCGGACCTCACGCCGACGGCGATCCGCCGGGGCGTGAACCGGTGCGGCCCCCGCTGGGCGTGGACCGTCCCCGCGCGCCCCCGCTCCACGCCGGTCCCCGCTCCGGCTCCGGCTCCGCAAGCCCCCGCAGTGCCGCCCGCGCGGCGACCTCGCCCTCCTCGTAGGCGTTGGCCCGGGCCTCCCGGATGGCTTCGCAGAGCTGTCGTACGGCATCGCCGGTACGTCCCACGGCGGCCAGCGCCTCGCCGTGCAGGGTGCGCAGGACCACCCGCCGGGGGGCCGCCAGCAGAGGCGCGGCGAGCGTGAGGCCGCGCCCCGCGTGTTCGGCGGCTTCGGCGGCGGCGCCGACCGACAGCAGGTGCTGGGCGAGGTGCTGGTGCGCCAGGGTGACGGTCTCGGTGAGGCCCTCCCGCTCGGCCAGGGCGAGGGCGTCGGCCAACAGGCCGCCCGGCCGCTCGCGGTCTCCGTGCCGCATGAGCGCGACGGCCAGGTTGATCCGGGCGACCGCCTCCCCGGCGACGTCTCGCGCGCGGACCGCGAGGTCAGGGGCTCGCTCCAACCGGGTCAGGGCCTCCTCGGGCCGGCCTTCCTCGGACAGCACCCAGCCGAGCAGGGCCAACGCCCGGGACTGGGCCGCCGGGTCACCGTCCAGTTCCGCGGACGCCAGACCCTGTTCGAGCAGCGGCACCCAGCCGTCGCGGACCTGCCAGACGATGAGCGGCCACTGGAGCAGGACCAGCCGCCAGGCCCGGTCGTGGAGGCCCGCCGCGACGGCGGCCTCGACCGTTGCCCGCAGGGTGCCGCGTTCGGCGGAGTACCAGGCGAGCGCGGCCGTCCGGTCGGCGAACCGGCGGGTCTCGGCCGAGCGCCGGGCCCCGGCCGGGATGGCGCAGCACGGTTCGCCGCCGGGTTCCGCGGCGGCGCACGCCCCGAGGAGGGTCTGCACCCAGTGGTCGAGCAGCCGCAGCAGCCCGGCGGGTTCGTGACCGGGTGCCAGGCTGCGGGCGAAGAGGCGTACCAGATCGTGCAGCACGTAGGACTGCGGGCCCGTCTCGACGACCAACTGGGCCGCGGCCAACTGGTCGAGCGCCAGCGCGGCCTGGGGCGGCGGGCAATCGGCGAGCGCGGCGGCGGTGCCGGTGTCGAGCGTGGCGCCGGTGTGCGGGCCGAGGTGGTGGAACAGCCTGCGGGCCGGTTCGGGCAGATGCCGCAGGCTGAGGCCGAGCGCTGCGGCGACGCCGGTGTCCTCCGCCTTGAGCAGGTCCAGCCGGTGTTGCTCGTCGGCGAGTTCACCGGCGAAGGAGGCCAGCCCGCGGTGCGGACGGGTGGCGAGCCGGGCGGCGGCGACGCGCAGCGCGAGCGGCAGTCCGTCGCACAGGCCGGCCAGTCGCGTCGCGGCCTCCGGTTCTGCGGCCACCGGTTCCGGGCCCAGCACGGCGGCCAGCAGCGCCGTCGAGTCGGCGGCGGGCAACGCGCGGACCGTCACCGGGCGGGCGGCGTCGGTGGCCACCAGGCCGTCGAGCCGGTCGCGGCTGGTGACGAGGGTGACGCACTCGTCACCGCCGGGCAGCAACGGGCGGATCTGCTCGGAGTCGACGGCATTGTCCAGTACGACCAGCAGTCGGCGTCCGGTGGTCAGTTCGCGGTAGCGGGCCCCGAGGGCGGCGGGCGAGCCCGGCATCCGCTCGACCGGGACGCCGAGCGCGAGCAGGAACTCGCGGAGCACGGCGCAGGTGTCCCGGGCCGGGGAGGGGCTGAACCCGCACAGGTCGGCGAAGAGGGTGCCACCGGGGAAGTCGGTGCGGCGCCGGTGCGACCAGTGCACGGCGAGCGCGGTCTTGCCGACGCCGGCACTGCCCGTGAGCGTGACGATGGGGCCCGGTACCGCGGTCGTGATGCGGTCGAGGGCGGCGAGTTCGTCCTGCCGAGCGATGAAACCCCGGGGGCGGCGGGGCAGCAGGTGGGGGGTGCCGGCCGGCCCTACGGCCACGGCGGCCTCGTGCGGCCGGTCGACCGGCGACCGGGCCGTCTCGTTGTCGGCATCGGCATCGGCGGGGGTGTGGGCGTCGGTGCCGGTGCCGGTGCCGGTGTCGCTGAGGAGGGTGCGGTACGCGTCGGTGAGCACCGGGCCGGGGTCGACGCCGATCTCGTCGGCGAGCAGCTTCCGCGTACGGTGGAACCAGTCCAGCGCGTCCGCCTGTCGGCCCGCCCGGCCCAGGGCCAGCATCAGCTGCGCCACGAGCGGCTCCCGCAGGGAGTGGGCGGTGGCTTCGGCGCGCAGCACGGACGCGGCCGCCCCGTGGTCGCCCAGTTGCCCGTACGCGCGCGCCAGCGCCTCTACGGCCGTCAGACGCAGCTCCTCCAGCGCGTGCGCGGGAGCCTCCAGCGGTGCGCTGTGCACGGTCCCGGCGAACGCCGGCCCCTGCCACAGCCCCAGTGCCTCGCGAAGGACCGCCACGGCCTGCCCCGGGTCGGCGCCCTGCCGGACGCGCCGGAGCGACTCCTCGAAGCGGTAGGCGTCCACGAGCGCTTCGGGCAGGCGCAGCCGGTACGCCGCTCCCTGCGTGAGGAGTTCCACGCCGTGTGCCGCCGCGTCGTGCTGTGCGAGGACCGCCCGGAGCCGGGAGACGTGTCCCTGCAGCACGGTGCGCGCGTGCCTCGGCGGTTCCTCGTCCCACAACGCCTCGGTGAGCCGGTCGACGCCGACGGGCGTGTTCGGGTGGGCCAGCAGCATGGCGAGCAGGCTCCGGCGTTTGGCAGGGCCGAGCGGGAGCGGAGCTCCGTTCGTCGTCGTTACGGAGACCGGCCCCAACACGCGGAACTGCACAGACCCCACCCTTGTCGATCCGTACCACTTCCTACCGGTCCGCCCATGTACAGGCAGCCCCTGACTGAGGATAAGTCGGATTGTTCCGGTGGCATGAGTACGGCCTCGGCCAATCATGGAACGCAGATTCCGCTCTCGAACACATGGCGGCCGGAGCAGTGCGGGCATGCGGGCGGGCGGGCGGACCGACCGTTAGCGGGCCGTTAGAGCATCGTTGGCGGCCGGTGGAAGTGTTCGGGGCGTCGAATCGTTCCGCCATCCGATTGGGGAGTACACACATGACCTCGGCCATCCTCCGCCGCTCCGCCCTCGCGGTCACCACCCTCGCACTCTCCGGAGCCGCCCTCGTCGGCGTCACCGGCGCCCCTGCGCAGGCGGCGACGCCCGCAGCCGCTGCCGGCTTCTGTCACGTGTCCGGCCTCGGCGGTGACTACATCTGTGAGTACGGCGAGGCCTGGCTGACGTACCCGGCCGGAAACCGTCAGGTCTTCATCATCGGCACCGACTTCGCGGTGTGGACCCGCTGGCAGTACGCCGGCGGTTCCTGGAGCCCGTGGACCTCCATGGGCGGCACCGTGCGCAGTGGGGTCCGCATCGAAGGCAACAACACCTGGAACCCGACCATCTCGATCATCGGCATGGACGGTGAGCGCTGGTCCCGGCACCGTCTGAACAGCGGCAGCTGGACCCCCTGGCAGAACTGAACGGCGCACCCAGGCGGGCCGCCACCCGCCGATCCCAGGGAGAGAACGGTACGCCCGTGACGGGGGTGTCCCTGGCACGGCGGCAGGCGCCCCCCCCCCCCCCCCCGCCGGGCCGCCGGCCCGCCGGGGTCCGGCCGCCGCCACCCCCAAGTGGCCGCCGGCCCCGGCCCCCGCGCCACGGCCCCGGCACGGCCACGAGCCGCCGCGTCAGAACGCGTAGAGGGCGTTGTCGTTCAGGGTCGCGGACATCACGCACGCGTTGGAGAAGGTGTGCTTCCATGCGACGCGGTCACCACGCCATACGCCGTCCGCCGTGACAGTGACGGGGTCGTAGTGCTTCGGGCACACCCGGCCCGGATTCGGAGCGGCCAGCAGGCGGTCGAACTCGCCACCGGTGGCGTTGAGGGCGTCGCACGCGGCCCTGGGGGCGGGGTGCGTGCCCTCGGCGGTGTAGGCGCAGCTGAGGACGGCCGCACGCAGGACCGTGCCCGTGGCGGCGTCGTCCCCCTGGGTGACGGTGAAGACCATCGCCGAGGGTGCGTACAGGCTCGTGGGGCTCGCCTCCGCCAGGCCCGCGGTGCCGGCGAGGCAGAGGAGAGCGGCGGCGGAGACGGTGGCTAAGCGGCGACGCATGACAAGACCCACTTTCGATTCAAAGGATGTTTGGGGCGCTAGAGCTTTCATGTAGTGCTCAACTGGGGCTGAGCCTGCCAGGCATGAAGGTCCATCGCACTTGGGCGGTCGATTTACGGACAGTCCGTTCGGCGGCCGGTCGCCCGGGGGGCGGTTCGCGCAGCTCCCGCCGGGGGCCCGCAGGTCCGCAGCATGCGGGAGCGCGGTACACCGACCGGCGTGACGCGGGCTCCCGCACCTGCTGCCCAGGTGGCGGCCACGCCCGGTTCACCGAACGGCCCACCAGGGTGACCGGATCGAAGCGGTGAGGAGCCGGGCCGCGCGGCCCGGACGATCCTCGGGCCGCATCCTTCGGGGCCGCCTCGCGTGCTCGGTCCCGTCGTCAGCCGGCCTTCAGACGGCGGCCGATCTCCTCGGTCATCCGGCGCTGGAGCTCAGCGAGCTGCTCGTTCGTATAACCCGTCAGGTCGCCCGGATCCTCTGGGTTCTTCGCGCCCTCCTGCTGCTGTTTCTGCTGCTCCCGCCGTTTGAGCTCCTGCTCCTCGGGCGATCCGGGCACCACGTACGCGCACCGGATGAGCGCTCCGTCGGCGGCCTTCAGACAGGTCGCCTCACGGCCGCCCACCTGGCCCTTCCCCTCCACCCGGTAGCGGACGTTCTGCTCGCTGCCGACGGTGGCCGTCCATGTCCCGCCCCCGGTGGGTACAACCTCGAACACCTGGTCGTCGTTGTAGCAGCAGACGTCCCGGTACTCGGCCTTGATCAGGGCGACGAGCGCCTTCGGTGACGACCACGCCGGATCGAGGCGATGGACGGTCATCGGCGCGAGTCCGCCGCCCTGGTGGCGGGTGGGCACCGCGGACACGGCCACGACCGAACTGGCCTCCCCCTGTGGCGTGAGCGGGGTGACGTACGCGCTGCGCCCGGCCTCTTCGGCGTACCGCAGGGTGAACTCGGACTCGTTGCCCTCGTTGGCGCCGTCCTCGGAGGCATCCCATCCGCTGCGCTCGAACCACCAGTCGCTGAAGCCGCCCACCGCGGCCGTCCCTTCCCGCTGACGGGCGGCGAGGCTGATCGGATAGGACGGGCCGGGAACGGCGGAGGTGTCGGTGGTGAGGGTGAGCTTTCCGGTCCGCCCGTCGTAGAGCGCGACCCCCGCGGGGCGTTCGGTCACCACGAGGAACCCGGTCTGCCGCTTGAGCGGGACGACGACGACCGGTGTGCCGCCCGAGCAGGTCACGTAGACGTCGTCGGCCTCGAACCGGACCCAGCGCTTCTCGGCGGAGATCTTCCGGCCGAGGTTGTGGGTGAACCAGCCGCTGATCCTGGCGTCCGCCTCGGACACGTCGAACGCGCAGCGCTCCTGGCTGCGGCTCTCGCCGCCGAGCGGGACGTCCTGCACGAGGCCCACCTCGTACCCTGCCAGCCAGCCGCGGCGCTCCACCAGCGTGGCGAACCGGTCCGAGTCCGGCAGGTAGGTGATGTCGGATATCTCGCCGGTGACATCACCCAGGTGCGGGGCGGCCTGCGCCTCGCCGGCCACGTACGGCACCCGTGCCGCCAGCGCCGGTACGGGCCCGGTCACGACCTGCGCGGTGGCCATGTACGCCCGGTCCTGCAGGTACGAGCTGTACACCAGCCAGCCGACGGTGAGGCCCAGCCCGACGACGGCACCCAGGCACCCGAGGGCGACGGCCGCGTTCCCGGCGCCCGCGCCGCGCCCGGCCCGGCGCCGCAGCCGTCCCACCACCAGCCCGCCCACCAGGGTGGCCGCAGCGGCCAGCAGGGGCAGGGCGAACCAGGCGAAGAGCTTGCGCAACTCCCAGACCGCGATCGTGGTGTAGTACGAGGCGTACCAGAGCACGAACCCCACCGGCAGAACCACGAACCCCACGCGCAGTGCCCGACCCATCAGCGCCCCCGCCCCTCGGCCCCATGTCAGTGCGTTTCCGATTCTCCACCCCGGGCCATGCCGTGTCACCGGGTCAGGCGGACGCGGCCTCGCGCCGCCGCCGACGGGACGTTTCACACCCCGCAGGACGACGGCCCGTCCTGGCCCTCGCCGATGGTGAGGTACACACTGCCGTCGGCCGGGTGCACGTGGTGGAGACCACCGTGCCCGACGGTCTCCAACTCCCGACGGGCGAGGACCTCCCCGCTGTCGGCGTCGTACACGACCCACTGGTCCCCGACCCGGCGCTGCGCCATCACGTCCGGCCGGTACACCCACACGGTGCGGCCGTCCAGGGACAGCGAACATCCGGGCCGATGGCCGTGACGCACGTCGGAGTGCGGCTCGAAGGCCGACGCCCACACCGGGTCACCGGCGCGCGTGAGGCAGACGACTCCGTTCAGCGTGGTGTACACGACCTTCTCCGGATCGGGCCGGACCACGGACGCCTCGACCTCGTCACCGGCGCGCGGCCGGAACACCGCGGCGGGCTCTACCGCTGAACCGGGGGCCGGGGCCGTACGTGATGTTCGCGTCGGCCGGCGACAAGAAGGAGAACCGCCCCATGTACAACGAGGAGAACGAGACCGTGACGGAGACCGCGTTCACGGCGCCCCCCGCAGGCGCGGCCGGGGACCCGGTCACCGCCGGGGGCGCGCCGGTCGCGGCGGGCGGGTACCGGCTGATCGCGGGCCGCTACCGGTTGCTGTCCCGGCTCGGCGAAGGCGGTATGGGCACCGTGTGGCGGGCCCACGACGAGACCCTGTACCGGGAGGTCGCGGTCAAGGAGGTACGGGCTCCGGCCGGTCTGCGGGCCGGTGACATCACGCGGATGTACAGCCGGCTGGAGCGGGAGGCGTGGGCGGCGGCCCGGATACCCGACCGCAACGTGGTCACGGTCCACGACGTGGTCATGGAGGACGACCGGCCCTGGATCGTGATGGAACTGATCCGCGGGCAGTCGCTGGCCGATCTGCTGCGGGCCGGGGGGCCGCTGCCCCCCCGCCACGCCGCGCACATCGGCGGGGAGGTGCTGAGCGCGCTGCGCGCCGCGCATGCCGTCGGGGTGGAGCACCGGGACGTGAAGCCGGCGAACGTACTGCTCGCCGAGGACGGGCGGGTCGTGCTCAGCGACTTCGGTATCGCGATGGTCGAGGGCAGCACCGCGCTGACCATGACCGGCGAGTTGGTCGGCTCCCCCGAATACCTGCCGCCGGAGCGGGCGCTGGGCCGCCCTTCGGGCCCCGAGTCCGACCTGTGGTCCCTCGGTGTGCTGCTGTACGCGGCGGTGGAGGGCATCTCCCCGTTCCGGCAGGACACCGCGCTGAGCACCCTGCGGGCCGTCGTGGACGAGGAACCGCCGGTGCCCACCCGCGCCGGACCGCTCGCCCCGGTCATCGCCGGGCTGCTCCGCAAGGAGCCCGCGGAGCGGACCCCTTCCTCCGAGGCCGCCGAGGCCCTCCGGGACATCGCGCACCCGGACGCCACCACGATCGCCGGCGCCCGCATCCTGCCGGACCCCGCCGAACCCGCCAGGGCACCGGCCGTTGCGGAGCCCGTGACCGGGGTGCCCGCCGCCCGGCCCCGCAGGCGCCGTACGGCGGCCTTCGTCGCGGCCGGCGTGGCCGCCTGCGTACTGATCGGCGGCGGGATCGCCTACGCGCTGAACGGCGACCACGGGACCACCGGAGCCGGTTCGGGCGTGCGGATGTCGGTGGCGGGCGCGAACACGACCTACACGGGCGGCTGCCCGATCCCCGAAGGCCGGGCCCCGGCGTTCACCGCGACCTTCACCGCGTCCGAGCCGACGCTGATCTCCTACCGCTGGGTGTCCGGCGACGGCTCCGTGGTGGATCCGCACTGGCGCACCCTGTCGATCGGGGACAAGGCCGAACCGACGAAGCGCGACACCGTGCGCGTGACGGCCTACGCGAAGACGGGCATCCTGGCGACCGGGATGGCCGTGGAACTCCAGAGCCCCATCCGCGCCACCTCCAACCCGGTGCCCTTCTCGATCACCTGCACCGCCTGAACCCCGCCCGGGCCGCGCCGCCCGGCGCCGACCGGGGCCCTCAAGGAGCCGGGGCTCCGCCCGCTCGACGTCGGCGACCACGCTCCACACCCCCGGGAGCGGGTTGCGCAGGCGGTCACGTGCCCGGGCAGGCCGGGTGCCAGGTGGCGCCCTTGGCAGAGGTGTCGAGTTCGGTACGGGTGAGGCCCCCGCCGACTGCCGCACAGGCGGCGGCCCGGGGATCACGGGCGGCCGTCACCGCTTCGGTGACGTCCCTTACGAGGAGTTCCGAGTAGCCGAGCAGGAGACGGCCCGGCGGAAGGGCGAACGCTCGCGGATGTTCGGCGAAGCCGTCCTTCCCGAGCGCCACCGGCTCCATGTCCGGTCGTACGAGCCAGGTGGTGAAGTCCCGGAATCCGGAGGTGGTGGCGAGCGCGCCCCAGCTCCCCTGCACCAACACGTCCATCGTGTGGGCCCCCTTGGGCATGGGGAGGTCGTGGAGGGGCTCGGCCTTGCCCGTGCCCGAGTCGGGCAACCGCCAGCCACGGGCCCCGGACCGGAGAATGCTGCCGTCCTCGCTGAAGAGGGGCCGGCCCCCGGGGTCGTGCCGGGGATGGTCTGCGTCCGCCGGGCCTCCCCCGCGGCGGACAGGTCCCACAGGGTCGGCCCCGTCCGTCCGCCGTCCAGGACCAGCGTCCGCCCGTCGGGGGACAGGGCGACGCCGCCCCCGGAGTCGGTGTCCGAGCCGGTCTCCGTGCCGGACTCGGACGTCAGGCCGGAGTCGGGCACCAGAGGGGAGTCGGGCACCAGACCGGAGTGGGAGTCCGAGCCGGAGTCGGAGTCCGGGTCCGCGGCGGGGGTGGCCGTCTCGTACTCTTCAGGGCCGGCTCCGTCGCCCGGAATCGCACCCGGCTCCGGGGCACTCGTCCCCGGGACCCGCTGCTCGTCCGCCGTGGGCGTCGAGGCGCCGGACATGAGCCGCTGGAACGGCGCGGCGTGGCCCCGTCGCCGTCCACCCGCCGGACCAGCGCCTCGGAGGGTCGCGCATGCCCGGGCCGACAACGTGGACCTGGTCGCCGAGTTCCCGCCGTCACCGCGCCCGGCCCGCGTCTGGTGGGCGACCTAGGACCACCACAGGGACGGCACGGTCCTCGGCGAGACACCGGCCGCGCTCGCCCCGGACGGCTCGGTCCACCGGTTCGTCCCGGCACTCGAACACGCGGCCGCCGGCTTCCGATGGGCCTGGTAGCCGCACGCCGGGGGTGGGCCGTTCCGGTGGTCCCGGACGCGGGTTCGCGGCCGGAGGGCGAGGAGTACGGCGGCCTTCCCTGATGGGCAGACCATCCTGAGGGTGCCGTGCGGCACCACCGCTCCCACCGCCCCTCGATCCCGGCCCGCCGGGAAGCTACGGAGACCGATGTCCCCGACCGTCGCCCCCGAAGCCACTGCCGCGGCCCTGGTGCGCCGCCCCCAGCTGTGGCTGGTCCCCACGATCCTGACGGGGCTGCTCGCCCTGCTGCTGTCGCTGCTCTACATGGGCGGAATCGTCAATCCCAATGCGGAACTGCGCGACCTGCCCATCGCCCTCGTCAACGAGGACAGGGGCAAGCCGCCGCCGGGGCAGCGGCAGAACCTGGGGACGCAGATCACCGCCGCCATCGCCGCCGACCCGGCCGGCGGCAAGGCGCAATGGCGCGAGCTGAGCCTCGCCCGGGCCCAGGAGGAGCTCGACTCCGGCAAGGTCTACGGCGC
>NZ_JBSGZP010000074.1:0-17456 GCF_053611065.1 Streptomyces sp. NPDC054840 | reverse complement strand
CTGCTACACCGAGAACGGCCTCGCCCCGCCCGCCCGCACCCCGTGGGACCTGGAGCGCTCGGCGGGCGGCTCCAGCGGCGGGGCGGCCGCGGCGGTGGCAGGCGGTCTGGCGCCGACCTGCGCGCCGTCCCGCTGTCCGTCGAGACCTCCCCCGCCACCGCCACCGCCGACCGGCTCGCCGTCCTCTCCGAGCGCGGGGCCACCCGCGTCAGCATCGGCGTCCAGAGCTTCCTCCCCGACGAGGCCCGGGCCGCCGTTCGCCCCCAGCGCCGCGCCGATGTCGAGGCGGCGCTCGGCCGCATCCGCGACGCCCGCGTCCCCGTCCTCAACATCGACCTCATCTACGGCATCGACGGCCAGACCCCCGCCACCTGGCGCACCTCCCTGGACGCCGCCCTGGCCTGGCGCCCCGAGGAGCTGTACCTGTACCCCCTGTACGTACGCCCCCTCACCGGCCTCGCCCGGCGCACCGCCCTGACCGACCACGCCTGGGACGAGCAGCGCCTGAACCTCTACCGGCAGGGCCGCGACCACCTCCTCGCGCACGGCTACGAGCAGGTGTCGATGCGCATGTTCCGGCTGGCCGGTACGGCGCCCCAGGGCCCGGACGACCACGCCTGCCAGACCGACGGGATGATCGGCCTGGGCTGCGGGGCCCGTTCCTACACCTCCGCGCTGCACTACTCGTTCGACTACGCGGTCGACATGGGCGAGATCCGCGGGATCATCGACGACTACACCGCCACCGACGACTTCACCCGCGCCGTCCACGGCCGGCCCACCGACGGCGACGAGGCGCGCCGCCGCCACCTCCTCCAGTCGCTGCTCCAGGCGCAGGGCATGCCGGTCGCCGACTACCGGGAGCGGTTCGGCGCCGGCCCGCACGAGGACTTCCCGGCCGAACTCGCCGCGTTCGCCGCCCGTGGCTGGCTCGACCAGGACGGCACGGGCCCGCTCCTGCGCCTCAGCCCCGAGGGCCTCGCCCACTCCGACGCGCTCGGCCCCGAGCTGTTCTCACCGGCCGTACGGGCCGCCATGGCCGCCTACGAGGCCAAGTAGCCGCCGTGGACCTGACCCTGCTCTACCGCGGCCCGCTCGCCTCCTGCGACTACGACTGCCCGTACTGTCCCTTCGCCAAGCGGCGCGACACCACGGCCCAGCTGCGCGCCGACCGGGCCGCCCTCGAACGGTTCACCGGCTGGGCGCGTTCCCGGTCCGGGGAGGACCGGCTCTCGCTCCTGTTCACCCCGTGGGGCGAGGGGCTCGTCCGCTCCTGGTACCGCCGTGCCCTCGTCGGCCTCTCGCACCAGCCGCACGTCGACCGCGTCGCCATCCAGACCAACCTGAGCTGCCGCACGGACTGGCTCGCGGAGGCCGACCCCACCACGCTCGCCCTGTGGTGCACCTACCATCCGGGGCAGACTCCGTACGAGCGCTTCCTGGCCAAGCTGCGCGACCTCGCCGACCGGGGCATCCGCCACAGCGTCGGCATCGTCGGCCTCCCCGAGAACCTGGAACACGCCCGCCGGCTGCGCGCCGCCCTGCCCTCCCACGTCTACCTGTGGGTGAACGCGGCCGACGGCCACAGCTACACCGACGCCGAGGCCGACATGTGGACCGCGCTCGACCCGCTGTTCCCGTACAGCCGGCACCCGCACCGCTCGGCCGGACTGCCGTGCCGAACGGGCCGGTCGGTGATCTCGGTGGACGGCGACGGCTCGGTCCGCCGTTGTCACTTCGTCCGTGCCGAGCTCGGCAATCTGTACGACGGCTCCTACCGGACCGCGCTCGGCCCCCGTCCCTGCCCGCTGACCACCTGCGAGTGCCACATCGGCTACGTCCACCTGGAGACCCTGCCGCTCTACGACGTCTTCGCGGGCGGCGTCCTGGAACGCGTCCCGGCGGCCCGTACGCCCCCGATACCCGTGATGCCCGTGATCCCCGTACGCGGAAAGGGCCCGATGGCCGGCTGACCGCGATCCAGGCCGCCGTCGGACGGGCCGGTGGGGCTTCGGTGGTGCTTGCGCGGCGATGCCCGGATTACCGTCCTTCTCCACCGCGACGGCTATAAAGTCAGGTTCACCCAACCGGCCGTGTCACAAGGAGACTTCATGCCCGTGGAGCACGCCTTCGTCGCATTCGGGCTGCCCGGCGAACCAGGTTCCGAGGAGTTCTGGGCGGCGGCGGGCGCTCCCGCGTCGGTGCCCGCCGACGGCGGCGGTTGGGTGACCCTGTTCCTGTGGCGGGGCTCCGCGGCCCGCATCGGCTTCGAGAGCTGGTCGCGGGACGTCCCCCTGCGCCGCTGGGACGACACGGACTGCTGGTACGCCGAGGTCCGCATGCCCGCGCGGCTGCGGGTGACCTACCGGTTCCTCGTGGACGACACCGCGTACGCCGACCCGTTCAACCCGGCCGGAGCGGGCGCTGACCGCTCCGTCGCCGCCACTCCGGACGCCCCGGCCCAGCCGCACTGGTCCGCCGTCGGGGCGGGCGCCGATGCCGTACTGCCCCTCCCGCGGGCCCGGATCCGCTGGGCGAGCGAGCGGCTCGGCGGGCGGAGGACCGTACGGGTCCACCCGGCGGGCGGTGGCGGACCCGTGGTGCTGCTGCTGGACGGGGACGACTGGCTGTATCTGCATCCGGCCATGACCGCCTTCGACTCCGCCGTCGCCGCAGGCGAGATGCCCCCCGTCACCCTCGTCTTCCTGCCGACGAGAGACCGGGAGGCCGAGTTCGGGTGCCGGCCGGAACTGTGGGAGGCGGTCCGGGACGAGCTCCTCCCGCTGGTCGCGGAGTCCGGCGTACCCGCGGACCGCGAGCGTCTGGTGGTCGCCGGGCAGAGCCTCGGCGGGCTGAGCGCGGTGTACGCGGCGCTGGAATTCCCTGACCTGGTGTCCCGGGTCGCCTGCCAGTCGGCGTCCCTGTGGTGGACGCCCGACGCCGTGAAGTCGGCGGACCCGCTCGGCGGTCCGCTCGGCGGCTCCGTCGCCGCACGCCTACGGGAGCGCCCCGACCTGTCCGGCCTGCGGATCGCCTTCGACGTGGGGGAACACGAGACGCGCATGCTGCCCCACTGCGAGCTGGTCGAGTCCCTGGCCGAGCGGGCCGGAGCGACCGTGCGGACCGCCCGGTCGGCGTCGGCCCACGACCGGGCGGGCTGGCGCCAGGCCCTGCTCCGGGACGTGGCCTGGGCGCTCGGCTGAGCACGGTTCGGGTGGATCAGGGGGTCAGCGGGCCACCGCCAGGCAGTACTCCTCGTCCCCGGCGAGGAGGTTGCGGTGGGTGTCCTCGGCCGTGATGACCCCGTCGTCCAGGACGAGCACACGGTCGGCGGCGTCCAGGAGGGCCGGACTGCTGGTGATCACGACGGTGGTGCGGCCACGGCGCAGCTTCGCGATGTTGCGTGCGATGAGCTGCTCGGTGACCGCGTCGACGGCCGTGGTCGGATCGTGCAGGACGAGGATGTCGGAGTCGGCGGCCAGGGCGCGGGCCAGGGAGAGCCGTTGACGCTGTCCGCCGGAGAGGTTGGCGCCACGGTCGCGGACGCAGTGGTCGAGCCCTTCGCGGTGGAGGGCGACGACGTCGGTCAGCATGGACGCCTCGACGGCCTCGGCGACCGTGCGGCTGGTGCCCGACGGATCGATGTTCGTGCGGAGGGTGCCCGCGAAGATCTCTCCGTCGTACGGGTTCACCAGCATGTGCTCGCGGACCGCCTCGATCGACAGGGCGGCGAGCTCCTCCCCGCTGAGCCTCACCGCTCCCTCGTACTCGTGCGGCGGGACCCGCAGGGCCAGGATGGCGGCGAGGTCGGCCGCCGCGCGCGGCCGGTAGACGGCGATCGCCACGAACTCGCCCGCCGAGACCTGGAACTTCAGGGCGCGCAGGGCCCCGTACCGGACACAGTCGATCTCCAGGGCACCGCCGGCGGCCGGGCGCTCCTGCCCGTGGGTCGCCACCGGGGGCGCGACCAGTACCAGTGCCATCCGTTCGGCCGACGCGCGGGCCATCATCACGTACTTGGGCATGTCCGAGAACAGTTTCAGCGGTTCCATGATGAATTGGGCGAGCCCCACCGCCATGACGAGTTCCCCGACGGTGACGTCGCCGTCGAAGGCCAGCCGGCCCGCCGTCAGCGTCACGGCGGCGGCGAGCGCCGCGTTGAGGGCCGTGGCGGTGCCCGCGTAGGTGCCGTTCACCCCGGCCACGGTGATCGCCTGGTGCTTGGCCTCCGTGCTGACCTTGCGGTAGGACCGGAAGGCGGTGTGGTTGCCGCCGAAGCCGTGCAGCGGGCGCAGGCCGGTGATCAGGTCGGCCACCTTCGCGCCCGCCCGGGCCACCCGGGCCTGCTGCTCGCGGGTACTGGAGCCGATCCGCTTGGACATCACGCTCAGGACGGAGAGGATCAGGGCGGTGCCCACGATCACCAGCAGGCCGAGCCGGATGTCGGCCAGCCCCAGCGCGACCGCCGCGACCAGCACGGCGACGAGTGAGCTGATCAGCAGCGGCACCACCTCGATGATGTCGGCCGTCTGATCGGCGTCCTCGGTGGCGATGGTCAGCACCTCGCCGGACTTGAGTCCGGAGTCCCTGGCGACCGGCTCCAGTCCGCGGTCCGCGACCCGGACCCGCCAGCGGTGCGCCTCGGTCGTGTTGGCCTTCTGCAGGATGCGCATGCCGAACCGCCACGACAGCGACACGGTCGTGATGATCACGGCCAGTGCGCCGATCGACAGGGCGAGCGACCCGGGGCCGCGGTCCTGCATCGTGTGCTCGACGATCAGGCCGAGCGCGATGGGGAAGGCGGTCTCACCGGCCTGGTAGAGGCCCATGAGGATCGTGCCCCAGGTCATGGCGCCGATGTTGCGGCGCAGGGCCGTCCGGAGGATGTCGGACCCCGGTCGGGGCCGCTGCGTGTCAGGAGTTTTCATCGAGGTGGCGGGCCATCATCTCGGGGGTGCGCAGGGTGAACAGATCACGGACCGTGATCACAGGACCGTACTCCCGGCGGAGGAGGCCGATCAGCCGCACCGCCAGCATGGAGTGGCCTCCCAGGGACACGAAATCGCTCAATGCGCTCACCTCGTCGTCGTCCAGGTCGAGTGCTTCGGCGAAGAACTCGCACACCACGGTCTCGGTCTCGGTCTGCGGGCCGCGCTCCCCCGCCGTGGTCAGCGTGCCGAGCGGCCTGGCCTCCGGCAAGGCGTTGGTGTCCGCCTTCCCGTTCACGGTCAGCGGGATGCGGTCGACCTGGGCGTAGTGCGTCGGGCGCAGGAAGTCCGGCAGCGCGGCGCCCACCTCGGTGGCGACCGCCGCCAGGTCGGAGCCGCCGAGTACGAGGTAGGCGGCCAGCCGGTACGCGCCGTCGACCTGCGGATCGGGCTGGGCGACCGCGGCGACGAACCGTACCGCCGGGTGCGCGGCGAACGCGGCCTCGACCTCGCCCGGTTCGACGCGGTGCCCGCGGATCTTGACCTGCTGGTCGGTGCGGCCCAGGTACACCAGGTTCCCGTCGGGCCGCCGGGCCACCAGGTCCCCGGTGCGGTACATGCGTTCGCCGGGTGCGCCGAACGGGCAGGCGACGAAGCGGTCCGCGGTCTGGGCGGGCTGCCCGAGGTAGCCGCGCGCGATGCCGATGCCCGCCACGTACAGCTCGCCGGGCACTCCGTCCGGCAGCGGCCGCAGCCACGGGTCCAGGACGTACACGTCCGTGTTGTCGATGGCCACGCCCACCACCGGGTCCTGGCATTCGAAGGTGCCGACGCCCAGGGTGTTGATGGTGTACTCGGTTGGTCCGTACAGGTTGTAGCCGGCCGTCCCCTCGGTCTCGGCGAGCCGCTGCCACAGGGCCGGGGTGACGGCCTCGCCGCCCAGCAGCACCAGCGCCGGCCGCCGGTCGGGGTCGTCGAGCAGGCCCTCGGCCACCAGCTGCTGCGCATAGGTCGGGGTCACGTTGATGACGTCGATCCCGTGCTCCAGGCAGTACTCGACCAGGCGGGGGGCGTCGCGGCGCAGTTCCTCGTCGCAGATGTGCACCTCGTGGCCGTCGGCGAGCCAGAGCAGTTCCTCCCACGACATGTCGAAGGCGAAGGACACGGTGTGCGCGATGCGGAAGGTCCGGTGGTCGTGCTCCGCCAGCACCGGCTCGAAGATCCGGCGCTGATGGTTGATCAGCATGTTGGTGAGCCCGGCGTACTCGGTCACCACGCCCTTCGGCCTGCCGGTGGAGCCGGAGGTGTAGATCGTGTACGCGGGGTGGCGCAGGCGGTCCGGGTCGTCGGGTGCGAAGGTCACGAAGGGCTCGGCCGCGGGCAGGGGCCGGTCCAGTTCGATGAGGTCGCCGGTCAGCCGGGGCGACACGGCGCTCACGGTGAGGGTCACGTCCGGGCGGGCGTCCGCGACGATGGCGGCGATCCGCTCGTCCGGATGGTCCAGCTCCAGCGGCACGTAGGCGGCGCCCACGCGCAGTACGGCGAACAGCGCGACGATCGAGTCGAGGGAGCGCGGGAGCGCGAGGGCCACCGTCGTCTCGGGTCCGATGCCGCGCTCGGCGAGCACACCCGCGAGTTCGCGGCTGCGGTCGCGGAGCAGGCCGAAGGTCATGGTCCGGCCGTGGGCGACGAGGGCGACCCGCCGCGGGTCGTGGTCGGCCGCCCGGTCGAACCGGTCGACGACGGTGTCCGTGCCGACCTCCGTGCGGTCGGCGGGCACCGGCTCCGGCCCCGCGCCCGGCAGCGCGCCCACCGGCCCGGTGGAGCGGGCCAGGTCCGTGAGCACCTGCAGGTAGTCGTCGAGGAGCTCGCGGGCGGCCCGGGTGTCGTGGTCGCGGTACTCCAGCTTGACCGTGAGCCGGTCGCCGGGGGTGACGACCCAGGTGAACGGGTAGTGCGTGGAGTCGTCGGCCCGTACCGCGGTGATGCCGTGCCGGGTGTTCATCTCGGCGAACGCGTCCATGTCCAGGAAGTTCTGGAGCACGAACAGGTTGTCGAACAGGGTGTCGTGGCCGCCGGCCCGCTGGATCTCGCCGAGTCCGAGGTGCTCGTGCTCCATCGCCTCGACCCGGGCCGCCTGTACGGCCGTCAGGTAGTCCCGGATGGTGTCGTCCGGCCGGGGCCGCGTCCACATGGGCACGGTGTTGAGCAGCACGCCGACGACCTCGGAGAGGTTTTCGCCCTCGCGGCCGGAGACGGTCACGCCGAACACGGCGTCGGCGCGGCCCGTGCGGGCGCCGAGCAGGAGGCCGAACGCGCCGGTCAGTACCGAGTTGAGGGTGACGCCGTGCGTGCGGGCGAGGTCCCGCAGCGCTTGCGACCCTTCGGCGGAGAGGGTGTGCACGAGGGTCCGGGGCAGGTCGTCGACCAGGGCCGGCGCCGGTCCGGCGAGCAGCGTGGGTCCGGGGAGACCGGTCAGGTGCCGCGCCCAGAAGCGTTCCGAGACGGCCGGGTCCTTGGCGTCGAGCGCCCGGGCGTAGTCCTCGAAGCCGGGTGTCGCGGGGGTGGCGGGCGCCAACTCGCCACCGACGGCGGACTCGTAGGCGTCGAAGAGGTCGCGCAGCACGATCTCGCGGGACCAGCCGTCCCACAGCAGCAGGTGGTAGCTCAGCAGCAGGCCGTCGCGGCCGCCGGGCAGCCGCACCACGGTCAGGCGGATCAGCGGCGGCTCGCCGGGGTCGAATCCGGTGTCGCGGTCGCGGGCGAGCAGGGCGTCGATCTCGGCGTCCGTGGTGAGGTCGACCGTGCGGACGCCGACCCGCCGGCCCGCGCCCAGGACCTGGACGGCCTTGCCGTCGTCGTCGGTGGTGAAGCCGGCGCCCACGACCGGGTGCCGGGCGATCACCCAGGCCATGGCCTCGGCCAGCGCGTCGGCGTCCAGGCGCCGGTCGAAGGTGAACCAGCTCTGCGCGACGTAGTGTCCGGCCGGGCCGGCCAGCTGCGCCTGGAAGAACAGGCCGCGCTGGAGCGGGGTGACCGGCGCCGTGCGCTCGGCGGTCGTGGAGGCGGCCGCGATGTGCTCCAGGGCGGCGCGCCAGTGGTCGGTGATCTCGTCGGGTATGCCCTCGGCGAGGGTGAAGACCGCGTGCAGGCTTCCGGTGGCCGCGTCGGTCCAGGCGTTGACCTCGACGGCGTACGGGCTGCCCTCGTCGGCGCCGGTGAGGTGGAGGGCCTGTGACTCGCCGCCCCGGCCGAGGTAGTTGAACAGCACCTGCGGGCGGGCGGTCAGCAGCGGGGCCGTCTGCGGGTTCAGGTACCGCAGCCCGCCGTACGCGACGTGCGCGCGCTCGTCCGGCCGGCGTTCGGCGACCTCGTGGGCCGCGGCGAGGGGGTCGGTGTGCGCCGTGAGCCGCACCGGGGCGATGGCGGTGAACCAGCCGACCGTACGGGTGTAGTCGTGGTGGGGTGACGCCGGGACGCGGCCGTGCCGCTCCAGCTCGATCGCGAGATCGGTGGGCGAGGGCTGGACGTGGGTCAGTGCGGTGCGCAGCGCGCCGCACAGCAGCTCCGTGAGGCCGATCCCGAGTGCGGTGGGCGCGGTGCGTGTCACGTGGTCGCTGACCTCGGGCGCGAGGACGACCGTGGTCGTGCGCGGCCGCTCGGCCACGGGCAGCAGCGAGGGTGCCTGGAGGGTGGTGATCCAGTGCCCGAGGTCGTCGGTCTCGTGGGCGGACCGGTCGGCCAGTGCCTGCGCGTACTCGGCGTAGGAGGTGGTGGGCGGCGGGAGCGGATCCCCGCGCAGGGCGGTGGCGATGTCGTCCAGCAGGATCAGCCAGGAGACGGCGTCGACGGCGAGGTGGTGCACGGTGACCACGAGGGTCCGGGCCGCCTCCAGCCAGGAGAACGCGATGACGTGCCCGGCCTCGGGGTCGAGCCGTCCGGCGGCTTCGTTCGCCGCGGCCGTCGCGTCGGGTGCGGCGCTGCGTACGACGCTGACCGCGCGGGCGGGTTCGGTGCGCAGGGCCCACACCCCGTGTTCGGTACGCAGGCGCAGCCGCAGGGCCGGGTGGGCGGCGACGACGGCGTTCGCCGCGCGCTCCGCGTCGGCGAGACCGGTGCCCTCGGCCGCGGCCAGGGCTCGGGCCTGGGCGAACCGGGTGAGGGGTCCGCCGAGTTCGCGCCGGCGCAGGATGATCGGGGTCGGTGTCAGCGGGCCGTCCCCGCGCGGTTCGGGTGCGGCGGGCGCCGCGGTCGGCGGGGTGGCCGTCGCCAGGTGCTCGGCGAGCGCGCGCGGGGTCTTGAGCAGGAACACGTCCCGGGGTGCGATGGCCAGGCCCAGTGCCCTGGCCCGGTTGACGACGGTGATGGCGAGGATGCTGTCGCCTCCGGCCCGGAAGAAATCGCTGTCGCCGTCGACGGCGGTGCCGGGCAGGGTCTCGGTGAAGATGCCGACCAGTGCGGTGAGCGCGGCGCCGGGCGCGACCACCGGCACGGCGGGCGGTAGGGCGTGTGGCGGGGCGTGCGACGCGGCGCGTTCCGTCAGGGCCTCGCGGTCCAGTTTGCCGTTGACGGTCAGCGGCAGGGCGTCGACGGGCAGGAACAGGCCGGGGACCATGTGGACGGGCAGCTTCACGGCCAGCGGTCCGGCGAGGGCGGTGACGTCGAGGGGGGCCGGGCACACGACGTGTGCGACCAGGTGGTCCGCGCTGTCGGCCACGGTGACGGCCGCGTCGACGACACCGTCGAGTTCCCGGATCGCGGACTCCACCTCACCGAGCTCGATGCGGAAGCCTTTGAGCTGCACCTGGTCGTCCGCGCGGCCGGTGAACTCCAGTTCGCCGTCGAGCGTACGGCGGGCGAGGTCGCCCGTGTGGTACATCCGGGATCCGTCGCCCGCGAACGGGTCGGCGACGAACCGGCTCGCGGTGAGGGAAGGCCGGCCCAGGTAGCCGAGGGAGACCTGGTCGCCGGCGACGTAGATGGCGCCCACCCGGCCCGGCGGGACCGGTCGGAGCCGGTCGTCGAGCAGATAGGTGACCAGTCCGGGGATCGGGCCTCCGATCGGGCTGACGTCGTGGCCGGGGCGGAAGTCCTCGTCGGTCAGGACCCGGTGGGTGACGTGCACCGTGGTCTCGGTGATGCCGTACATGTTGACCAGCTCGGGCGAGGCCGTCCCGTGTCGCTCGACCCAGCCGCGCAGCCGCCCGAGATCCAGTGCCTCGCCCCCGAAGATGATCCGGCGCAGGGCGGAGGCGGGCTCGTCGGCGTGCCGGTCGGCCTCGATGAACCGGTAGAAGGCCGACGGGGTCTGGTTGAGGACGGTCACCCGGCGCTCGCGCACCAGGCGGTGGAAGTCGATGGGTGAGCGGGTCAGTCCGTACTCCGGCACGAGCAGTTCGGCGCCGTGGGCCAGAGCGCCCCACAGCTCCCACACCGCGAAGTCGAAGGAGTACGAGTGGAACTGGACCCACACGTCGTGCGGGCCGGATTCCATGTCCGGCCGCGTGTTCGCGAGCAGGGTCACCACGCTGGAGTGCGGGACGACGACACCCTTGGGCCTGCCGGTCGACCCCGATGTGTAGATCACGTAGGCGGGATCGTGCCGGCCGGCCCGGGGCCCGTCGGTGGGATCCCGGGTGACCTGGACGTCCGGCGGCAGCTGCTCTCCTTGTACGAGCACACGGGCCGGTACGCCCGCCCGGGCCAGTAACCGCGTGAAGCGGTCCCGCTGCTCCCGGTCCACGAGCACCACCCGCGGGGCCGCGTCGGCGAGGATGTACTCCAGCCGTCCGTCCGGGTACGCGAGGTCCAGCGGTACGTACGCACCGCCCGCGGTGACGATCGCGACGAGGGCGACGACCTGGTCCACGGACGGCGGAACGGCTACGGCGACCCGTTCGCCCGGCCGGACACCGGCCGCTCGCAGGACCGAGGCCAACTCGTCTTTTTGGGCGGCCAGTTCGCCGTAGGTCAGTGAACGGCTGCCGCCGTCGAGGGCGCACTGCGTGACGGCGGTGGCGGCGGGATCGCGGCGCGCGGCCGCGTCGAACAGCGCGTCCAGCGTCGTCGGGGTGATCCGGGCGGGGGGCCGGGAGCCCGTGGCCGCCAGGTCGTCGACGAGGTCGTCCGGTCGGGTGAGCAGGCCGGTGAGGGTGCGGGTGAAGGTCTGCAGGACCGTCCGGGCGGTCGGCTCCCGCACCAGCGCGCCGTCGTAGATGAGGTTGAAGCGCGGACGGCCGTCGAGCGAGCGCTCCACCACGAGGGTCAACGGGTAGTGCGGTGCGCCCTCGTTCACGATGTCGCTGATGACGAGTGTGTCCTCGGGCCCGCGCAGGCCGGCCACGTCGGTCGCCACGTCGAACACCACCAGGGTGTCGAAGAGCGGGCCGGCGCCGCGCAGGCGGCTGATGCGCGCCAGCGAGACGTGCTGGTGCGCCAGCACCGCGCTCTGGTGGTCCCGTACCGAGGTGAGCAGGTCGCGCGCCGTGGTCGTGGCGGCCCACCGGGCGCGTACGGGGATCGTGTTGATGAACAGACCCACCATGTCGCCGATGCCGGGCACGTCCGGGTCGCGCCCGGACACCGTGGAGCCGAAGACGACGTCCTTGCCGGGCAGGAGGCCGCCGAGCGTCGCCGCCCAAGCGCTGTGCACGGCAACGCTGAGCGGCACGCCGGCGGACCGGGCTGCCTCGTCGATGTCGCCCTCGGGCGAGGCGGCGGTGTCGGCGAACCGGTCGGACGGCGCGTGCCCCTCGGCGACCAGTGAGGGGCCGGGCAGTCCGGCGAGCTGTTCGCGCCATACCCGGTCGCTCTCGTCCTCGTCACGTGCGGCGAGCCGGCGCACGTGGTCACCGAAGCCGCCGAGCGGGTACACGGAACCGGGCGCGTGGTACTCGGCCAGCAGGGCGCGGAGCATCGGCGGCACCGACCAGCCGTCGGCGATGATGTGGTGCACGGTCTGCACGAGGACGCCGCGGGCGGAGCCCGTGCGGATCAGTGTGTACCGCATCAGCGGGCCGCTCGCCAGGTCGAACCCGGCGCGGCGGTCGCGTTCGGCGTGCTCGCGGATCTCCTCGTCGGTGATGCCGGGGCGGTCCAGGGTGGCGAACGGGGCCTGGACCCCGGCCTCCAGTACGGAGACCACGCGGCCGTCGGCGAGAGCCGTGAACCGTGCGGCCAGGTTCGGGAAGACCGTGAGCAGGCGGGTGGCCGCCGCCGCGAGCCGGTCGGCGTCCACCTCTCCCTCCAGGGTCAGGAGCTGTTGCTCGACGTAGCTGCCCGCGGAGTCGTCGTCGAAGACCGAGTGGAAGTAGAGGCCCTCCTGGAGCGGGGTCAGCGGCAGGATGTCCCGCAGCGCCGGCCCGTCCAGCTCGTCGACGTCGGCCTGGGTGAGCGCCGGCACGGCGAAGTCGCCGGGCGAGTGGCCGCCCAGGCCGAGGGCGGCCAGGTCGAGGGCGGCCAGGGCGGCCAGTCCGGCCAGGGCTTCTCGGAAGTACCGGCCGATGGTCGCGATGTCCTGGTCGGTGAACAGCCCGTCGGGCCAGGAGAGGGTGGTGACCAGTTCGTACGCGCCGCCGTCCGAGGCGGGTTCGGCGATCGCGTTGAACTCCAGGGCGCGCGGCAGCCGCATCCCGGGGTCGCGCTTCTCCCCCAACTGCCCTGTGGTGTGCGCGAGTGCCCAGTCGGCGGAGGATCCGGCGTCGAACCGGCCCAGGTAGTTGAACAGCACCTGGGGCGCGGGCGCGTCGAAGGCGGTGTCGGCCAGGTAGCGCAGGGCCCCGTAGGAGAGGCCGTTGCTCGGCACCCGGGCGAGGTCCTCCTTGACCGCCTTGAGTGCGGCGACCAGGTACGCGGGAGCCATGAGGTCGGTGGCCGCGCCGGGGTCGACGGTCACCGGGAAGAGGGTGGTGAACCAGCCCACGGTCCGTGAGAGTTCCGGCTCGAAGCCGGCGGAGTCCGCCACGTGGTGTCCTTCGCGGCCGTGGCCCTCCAGTTCGATGTGTGCGAACGTCTGGTCCTGGCCGAGGTCGCGGCGCCACCGGGCGAGGGTGACGGCGAGAGCGGTCAGCAGTACGTCGTTGACCCCGGCGTGGAACCTCGTGGGGATCTCGCCCAGCAGCGCGGCCGTGATCTCGGGGCCGACCGGGAGCGTCGTCGTGCGTTCCCGGGCGACGGTGTCGGCCGCGGCCGGCGTGCGCCGGCCCAGCGGGGCGTCCTCCCCCGGCAGGGCGCGCCGGAAGTAGGCGCGGTCGGCGTCGAACCCCGCACGCTCCAGCAGCTGCGTCCAGCGCCGGAACGACGTGCCCACCGTGGGCAGTTCGATCGGAGCGCCCGAGACGTACCAGCGCCACGCCGTGGAGAGGTCCTCCATCAGGATCCGCCAGGACACGCCGTCGATCACCACGTGGTGGGCGACCAGGACCAGCTGGCGCGCCGCACGGCGCCAGACGGCGCGCAGCATCACGCCGCTCTCCGGGTCCAGCCCGGCGGTGGCGAGCGCGACGCACTCGTCGAGCGGCCGGTCGCTCTCCTGCCATCGCGCTGCGGCGCGGTCCGCCTCCGGTATCTCGAAGCTCCAGCGGGCGCCGCGGACCAGCTTGGCGCGCAGCATGTCGTGCCGTGCGACCACGGCGGTGAGGACGGCGCCGAGCGCGTCGGCCGTCAGGTCCGCCGGGGTGTTCAGCACCACCGACTGCACGAAGCCGTCGATGGCGTCCGTGGTCTCGCCGAGCCACTGCACGATCGGCGACCCCACGACCGTACCGGTGGCGATGTCGCCGTGGTCCACGGCGGCGGCCTCGCGGTCCGCGACCGCCGCCAGCGCGCCCACGACGCTGTGGGTGAAGACCTGGCGGGCCGTGACGTGGAGGCCCGCTTCGCGCAGGGCGCTCAGCAGGGAGATCGCCAGGATGCTGTCCCCGCCGAGCTGGAAGAAGTCCTGGTCGACGCCGACCGCGTCGCGCCGCAGCACCGTCGCGACCGCCGCGCACACCAGGCGCTCGTTCTCGGTGACGGGCGGGGCGAGCGCGCCCGCCCCGGGTGCGGGCTCCGGCAGCGCGCCCCGGTCGAGCTTGCCGTTCGCGGTGAGCGGGAACTCCTTCATCACGACGATGTGGGCGGGCACCATGTACTCCACCATGTGCCCGGCGGCCCACTCCTTGACCTCGTCGGCGCGCAGGTCCTCGCTCCCGGTGGCGGGGATCACGTAGCCCACCAGGTAGGTGCCGCCGGCCGTGTTCTTCTTGGCGACGACGCAGGTGTGGCGTACCGCGGGGTGCTCGGCGAGGCCGACCTCGACGTCCTCGATCTCCAGCCGCATGCCGCGGATCTTGATCTGGTTGTCGGCGCGGCCGAGGAAGTCCAGGGACCCGTCGGGGGCGAAGCGGGCGAGGTCACCGGTGCGATACAGCCGGGACCCGTCCGCGGCGAAGGGGTTCGCGACGAACCGGGAGGCGGTCAGACCGGGCGCGCCCGCATATCCGCGCCCCAGCAGGAAGCCGCCCACGTACAGCTCGCCGCCGACCCCGACCGGCACCGGGCGCAGCTCGTCGTCCAGCACGTACAGCTGGGTGTTGGGGTTGGGCCTGCCGATCGACGTCGACAGGCGTTCCGCCGCACCCCGGTAGACGACGTGCGAGACGCCGATCGTCGTCTCGGCCGGGCCGTAGCCGTGGTACATGGGTACGCCGAGCCGGGTGCGGAAGCGTTCGTACAGCTCCGGGGTCAGCACCTCGCCGCCGCACCAGACGTGGCGCAGGCTGTCGAGCCGTCCGGAGTCGCCCGCGATCTCCAGCAGTACGTCCAGCATGGACGACACGAGGTAGGTGAAGGTGACGCGCTGCTCTGCGATCACGCTCAGCAGGTGGTGCGGGTCGCGTTCGCCGCCGGGCCGCAGGACCACCAGCCGGCCTCCGCACACCAGCGGCAGGAAGATCTCGTTGATGGAGATGTCGAAGGACAGCGGAGCCTTGAACAGCGAGGCGTCGTCGTGGCCGAAGCCCAGGATCTCGTCGACCTGCCACAGCAGGCGCTCGCTGATGGCCTCGTGGCGGATCATCGCGCCCTTGGGGCGGCCGGTCGAACCGGATGTGAAGATCACATAGGCGAGGGCGTCTCCGGGGACGGTGACCCCGGTGCCCGTGCCGGGGTAGGAGCCGAACCGCCAGTCGCCGAGGTCGACGGGCACGGCTTCCGGTTCGTCCGGCGCGTGGTCGCCCGAGTCGTTGAGCTGCAGTGTGACGCGTGCGTCGGCGATGACGACGGAGCGGCGCGCGGCGGGCCACTGCGGGTCGAGCGGAACGAACGCGGCTCCCGCCTGGAGCACGCCGAGCAGGCCGATCACCATGGCGGCGGAGCGGTCCAGGGAGATGGCGACGACCTGTTCGGCGGTGACGCCGCGTTCGATCAGGTGGTGGGCCAGCTGACCGGAGAGCTCGGCCGCCTGGCCGTAGGTCAGTGAGCGGTGTTCGTCGACGACGGCGACGGCGTCCGGCCGCAGTCGTGCATGTTCGCGGAACATCTCGACGATGGTCGGGCGGATCCGGTCCGCCCCGGTGTCGTTCCACCGGGCCAGAGTCGCGAGCCGCTCCGCGACACCGGACGGGCCGATGGTGGACAGGGGCCGGTCCGGGAAGTCGGCCAGGTCGTCCAGGGCGAGCTGCGCGTCGGCGGTGACGACACCTTCCGGGAGAGTGATGCTGCGGCCGTCCGGGCCGTGCCGGCCGTCCGTCCCGACCTCCCAGCCGGCCGGTACGGCACCGCCGTTGTCCGCCCAGCCGAGGACGTCGGCGAAGAGCGTGCCGGGGGTGAGTTCCAGGCCGTCGGGGCTCTGTCCCGTCGCCCAGTAGGCCAGCCCGATGGCGCACGCCCGGGCGATGGTCGTGTCGCCGTAGTCGCCCGCTCGTCGGCGCACGTCGGCCAGGCGGGTCGGAGAAAGCAGCACGAGACGAGCGGTTGATTCCGTCATCGAAGGCTCAACGCCCTTTCCAGATCGTCCGGTCACAGCACTAGCTGCCTTCGCGCCAGGCCTGCCACAGTCGTGCGTAGCGGCCGCCGAGAGCCACCAGGTCCTCGTGCGTCCCCTGCTCCACGACGCGTCCCGCGTCCATCACGGCGATCCGGTCCGCCGCCATCGCCTGGGTCAGCCGGTGTGCCACGAACAGCGTGGTCCGGCCCGCGCACGCCGCGAGCACGGCCCGTTCCAGCTCGGCCGCGCCCTCGCTGCCCGCCTCCGCCGTGGACTCGTCGAGCACCACCACGGGGGTGCGGCCCAGCACCAGCCGGGCCAGGGCGATATGGGCGACCTTGGTGACGTCGAGGCGTTCACCACCCTCGCCGACCGGTGTGTTCAGCCCGTCGGGCAGCGCGTCCGCCCATCCGTCGGCGCCGACCGTACGCAGGGCGTCCCTCAGCTGGGCGTCGGTCGCCTCCGGCGCGGCCAGGCGCAGGTCCTCGGCGAGCGGACCCGAGAAGACGTGCGTCTCCTGGGTCAGGATGCTGACCAGGGCGCGCGCCCCTGCCTCGTCGAGGCCGGCGAGGTCGGTGGACCCTATGCGCACCGATCCGGTCTGCGGGGTGCCGATGCCCGCGATCAGTGCGGCCAGGGTGGATTTACCCGCGCCTGTCGCCCCGACCAGGGCGAGCGAGGTGCCGGCCGGGATGGTGAGGTCGACGTCCCGGACGACCGGCTCCTCGGAGTCGGGGTAGCGGAAGGTCAGCCCCGCCACCTCGACGGACAGCGGCTGCGGCGCGTCCGCCGCTGCCGCCACGGCCAGGGCGCCCACCAGCCGGTCCTCCGCCTCCTCCTCCAGCACTCCGACCAGGCGGGTCAGGCTCGCGCCCGACTTCTGCGCCTCGTCGAAGGTGAACATGATGGAGCCCAGCGGGGTGAAGAGCCGGTGGAACAGCAGCGGCGCCGCGGAGACCTCGCCGAGACTGGCGGCGTCGGCCTCCAGCAGGGCGTACCCCACCACGATGATCAGGACCAGCCCGATGAACTCGGCGCGGTTCTCCCTGCCGACGAAGCGGCCGAAGAGCCGGAACACCTCGACGCCGAGGTCGCGCACCCGCCACGACTCCTGGGTGACCTTCTCGCGGACGGCCCCTTCGAGGCGGTACGCCCGGACCGTGTCGATCCCGTTCAGTCCGCTGATCAGGGCCTGCGCACGGTCGGCCTGCGCCGCCCGCTGCTTCCGGTAGAGCGGGGCGGAGCGGGGCAGGTACCACCGCAGGGCCAGCCCGTACGCGGGCAGCGCGCACGCGCCGGCCAGTCCGAGCCGCCAGTCCAGGCCGAACATGCCGAGCGTGGCGATGACGACCAGCACGCCCGCCGAGAACACGGTGGGGACGGCCGTCCTGATGCCCTTGGAGAGTACGGCCACATCGTCGCCGACCCGCGAGAGCACGTCTCCCCGGCCGACCTGCTCGATCCGGGCGCTCGGCATCCCGAGCACCGCCCGGACCGCGCCTTCGCGCAGCCGGGCGAGCAGGTCCGCGCCGAGGCGCCCGATGAGGTAGGTCGACAGGGCG
>NZ_JBSGZP010000073.1:0-17479 GCF_053611065.1 Streptomyces sp. NPDC054840 | reverse complement strand
CAAGAACGCCGCGCAGCGTCTGAGTAACCGGGAGCTAGGCCTGCGCCGGGACGGCAGCGCCCGCGCGCGGACGGACAGTGATCCGGACAGGAACACCACGCCCAACGAGGAGCGCCCCACGGCCGGCGAGCCGATCGACGTGGCGACCGGCGAGATGGTCATGTCCGCCATCGACGTCACCCTGCCCGGCGCCCTGCCGGTGGTCCTGGAACGGCACTACGTGTCGGGGCATCCGTGCGGGGGATGGTTCGGCCCCACCTGGGCGGGCACGCTGGACCAGCGTCTGGAGATCGACGGGGCGGGTGTCGTTTACGTCACGGACGGCGGCATGCTCCTGACGTATCCGGTGCCGACGCCCGATGTGGCGACGTTGCCCACCTCCGGTCCCCGTTGGCCGCTGTACTGGGACGGCAAGCCCGACGGCGCCTTCCGCATCGTCGTCCCGGATCGCAATCGAACCCTGCACTTCGCCCCGCTGCCCGTGGGGGGCCGTGAGCTGGCTCTGACGGCGATCACCGACCGGACAGGCGACGGCGACCGCATCGACATCGCCTACGACGTTCAGGGAGCGCCGAAGGAGATCACCCACTCGGGCGGCTACCGTATCGCCGTCGACACCGACCCCAAACTGCTGCGGGTCACAGCCCTGCGTCTCCTGCACGGCGAACAGCGCGAGCACAGCACCACCCTCACCTCCTACGCCTACGACCCGGCGGGCAACCTGATCGAGGTCTTCAACTCGACCGGCAAAGCCTTTCGTTACCGATACGACGATGAACACCGTGTGACGTCGTGGACGGACCGCAACGGCACGTCGTACGGCTATGTCTACGACCACCGGGGCCGTGTCCTGCGCGGCATCGGCCCGGACGGCATCCTGTCCGGTCGGATGTATTACGACACGGCCGCCCGGACCACCCGGTACACCGACTCGCAGGGCAACACCAGCGCCTACGTCTGCAACGAGGCGTACAAGATCACCGCGTACACCGACCCGCTGGGGAACACCACCCGCACGGAGTGGGACGAGAGCAATCGGCACCCCATCGCCGTCACCGACGCCCTGGGGCGCACCACGCGCTACCGCTACGACGACCAGGGCCGGCTGATCGCCGTTGAGCGACCCGACGGCACCGTGGCCGGGACCGTCTATGACGACCGCGGCCTGCCGCGGGAGACCCGCGCACCGGGCGGCGCGGTATGGCACCACACGTATGACGACCGTGGGGCACACACCTCCACCACAGACCCCAGCGGCGCCGTCACGTGCTACGGCTACAACAGGTCGGGCCACCTGACCTCCATCACGGACCCTTTGGGCCACACCACCCGTATCACCACGGACGCGGCGGGTCTCCCGGTCGAGACAACCGACCCTGTGGGGCGCACCACCTCCATGCGCCGGGGCCCGCACGGCCAGGTCACCGCCGTCACCAACGCGCTGGGCCAGACCACGCGTCACGGCTGGACGATCGAGGGGATGCCCGCCTGGCGCGAGGGGCCGGACGGCGCCCGCGAGGTGTGGCAGTGGGATACCGAAGGCAACCTGGTCCTCCACACGGACGAGGCGGGGCACACCACCACCTACACCTATACCTACTTCGACCAGCCCGCTACGAGGACCGACCCCGACGGCGCGCACTATTCCTTCGCCTACGACACCGAGCTGCGCCTGATCGATGTCACCAACCCCCAGGGCAAGCGGTGGCATTACACGTACGACGCGGCAGGCCGTCTGGTTGCGGAATCCGACTTCAATGAGGTTGTGCGCACGTATGAACGTGACGCGGCAGGCCGCCTCACGGCCCAGACGAACGCGCTGGGCGAAAGGCTGAGCTACACACTCGACGCGCTCGGACGCATGGTCAGCCAGCACGACGAGACCACCGGCGACATCACGACCTACGCGTACGGCGCGAGTGGCGCCCTGCTCCGCGCGGCGAACGCGGACACGGAACTGACCCGGGAACACGACGCGGTCGGCCGCGTCGTCTCGGAAACAGTCAACGGACGCATGAGCGCGTACGCGTACGACGCCATGGGCCGCCGCACCCGGCGCACGACTCCTTCCGGCCTGTGCTCCGAGTGGATTCACGACCCCGCGGGTCGCCCTACCAGGCTGAGCAGCGCCGACGGAAGCATTGCCTTCGCCTACGACGCAGCCGGCCGTGAGACCGAACGACGCATCGGCGACGACACCACCCTCACGCAGACCTGGGACAGGGGCGACCGCCTCACCACGCAAACCCTCGCCACCCGCCACCAGTCCGAAGCCGACCGCATCCTCCAGCACCGCACCTACGCTTACCGCCCCGACGGCTACCTCACCGAAATCCGGGAGCTCACGACCGGAACACGGCGTTTCACGCTGGATCCCGCGGGCCGGGTGACGGGCGTCCAGGCACACGGCTGGAGCGAGAAGTACGCCTATGACTCCACGGGCAACCAGACCCAGGCCGCAGCACCGCACCACCCCGCGACCGGAGACCGGGCCTACGAAGGCGCCCTCATCCGCCGGGCGGGCCGCACCACCTACGAGCACGACGCCGCCGGCCGTCTGATCCGCAAGACCCGCAAGCTCCTCAACGGCCAGAGTCGCACCTGGACGTACGCCTGGAACCCGGAGAACCGCCTCACCAAGGCCACCACCCCGGACGGCGAGGAATGGACCTACGCCTACGACCCCCTGGGCCGCCGCATATCCAAAACCAGCCCGGACGGCACCCCCCTCACCTTCACGTGGGACGGCACCCAGGTGGCCGAGCAGTTCGCCTCGGACGGCACGGCGACGACGTGGGACTACGCGCCGGGTACCCACCGCCCGATATCCCAGTCCACACGCCAGACGCTCGAGGCTGGGCCCGAGACCACCAGTTCAATACTCGACATCGCCGACACCACCACCCAGTCCGAGTTCGACGCACGCTTCCTCGCGATCGTCACGGACCTCGTCGGCACGCCCATCGAACTGGTGACGCCCGACGGCGCCCTCGCCTGGCAATCCCGCACCACCCTCTGGGGCACCCCCCTCCCCGATTCAGAGGGCGGGCTGGACTGCCCGCTCCGCTTCCCCGGCCAGTACGCGGACGAGGAAACCGGCCTCAACTACAACTACTTTCGGTACTACGACCCAGAAACCGCCCGTTACACCACACCGGACCCGCTCGGGTTGGTTCCGGCACCTAATGCGGTGGCGTATGTTCGTAATCCCCACAGCTGGACTGACCACCTAGGGCTGGCCGGGGAGCCGGAATGGGCCAATCCCGAAGATCTGAACTTCTCCCAACGCACCGTTTCCCCGAACGACTACGTGGAGAAGATGCGCTCCGGGGAGTGGGATTGGCAACGTCCCGGAACGGCTTTGAAGGTCATGGAAATAGACGGCCAACTGGTGTCATACGACAATCGCAGGCTTGATGCGGCGCGCGAAGTGGGGAGGCCGGTAATCATCGAGCGAGTCGATCCGAACGCGGTTCACCCCGATTCGACAACCGGACGAACATGGGCGGAGCAATTCAGGAGGAGAATGAATTCCGGGCGGAACAGAAATGAACTAGGTGAGCCGGTCCCCCCGACGGGACTACAGGAGAGGCCGCAGCACGTGCGCAACGGGAAGTGTAAGCCGAAATGACCGCGATCGAACGCCTTTGGGAAGATTTCCAGCTTCCCATCAGAGACGCCCTGCATTTTGCAGATGGGGGCTCCTATGATGTTGACCTCGACTCCGACGAGCCGGGCGGTTTGAGGGTGCTCGCCCCGTTCGGCCTGGATGAGATCCTGGAGAGCGATCCGTCTTGGGTGTCTTCGGTCGATGGGCTGGCCGCAGTAGACCTGGGGAGTAAGGGGCTGTTGTGGGGCGGAGAGGGCTCGTACGGGTCAGAGGGGTTCATTGCACGGTTGACTGTTGACCGCGCACTCATCTGGGCAATTTTCTTCACAGAATCCAATCCCTTTGATCGGATCCAGCTGTCCGGAAACGTCGCCACCTTTAGCTCAACCTCTGGGTTCGAGATTACGGTTGACATTGACGATCCACGAACTCTGATCTCTGGACCTGAAGCAAACAGAACGACGTGAGGATTACCTCCTCCAGTCGTAGGAGAGCGAGGCCGGAGCACAAAACAGGTTGCGTGGGGCCGGCGTAGGCCTGCGGCGTCTCGAAGCCGGTGCTGTCCCCTGCATCGCGGCGGCCAGGCCGAGCTTGGCGCTCCGCTTCCCGGGCCAGTACTTTGACCCCGAGTCGGGCCTTCACCACAACTACTTTCGCACCTACGACCCGGAAACCGCCCGCTACCTCTCCCCGGACCCGATCGGATTGTCGGGCGGCCCGAACCCGTGTTGGTACGGGCCCAATCCCTGGGGATGGATCGACCCATTCGGTCTGGCTTTGTGCAGGGCCAAACCGAGGATGGAAGACGGGACATCGAGATGGGGGTGGAAGCACATCGATGAGCGTCACGTATCCGGCAGCCATTCGACTGGGCATGGCGACCTGATGCCCCCGACGACCACCAGGGCCCAGGTCGAGGCTGCCGCCGAGTATATTCTCGATAAGGGAAATCGTGTTTCTGATCCAGATAACCGGATACAGACAATCGAGAAGCGGATGATCGTCAACGGCATGCGGGCACGCTTTCGTCTTGTGGTCGACTCGGAGGACGGGAATAAAGTTATTACGTTCGTCCCTGTAGGAAAGAGTTACGTGCCATGATTGTAGAATTTACCGTCCGCCCAGACCAAGGGGACCCGAGCGGGTTTGACCTGGGGGATATGCGTTGGGTCGGAGAGCTGGGGGAGGCCAATTCCGTTGGGCAGACCCCTGACCAGGGAATGATGATCTACCTCTCTGTCGTGCAAGTCCTCGACTGTCTCCGTCCGATGCTGGAAGGGCGCGTCAAGAATGCTGCCTTCGTTGGCGTAGATACATCGTTCCAGCTCGTGTTTCGCAGCGGAAAGAAGGGGATCGGCATCTTTGCCCCCTCTGGGCCGGTAGCTCGAATTGGCGCCGCCGAACTGGCGGGCACGGTACTGCTGGCTGCAGAAAAACTATTGAACGAGAAAATCGGTGAACTGCCATCTGATGATGGCGCAAAGAGTGACTACCTTCTTTCTTTGGGTAAATTCCGGAATGTCACCCTATTGCGGTGAGCTTGCAGGGGCTGATGGCGTGCTAGATATGAGCTCGCCAGCCGTGGGGATGACATTTGGATCGCGTCGGAAAGCCGGTGGGACCGGCGTAGTCGTTCTGGCTCTCCGGATCGCGCACAACCGTGATGCGCGGGGGCTTCCGGGCGTGATCTTCACGCGGGACGACCGGGCGGGGGAGGGCAAGCTGTCCTCCCGGCTGGGCCTGGTGACGGAGGCGATCGAAGCGCCAGCGGGTGTACGCGTACCTGGTCGCGCAGCTGTCCCAGGGCGGCAAGGCGGATGACACGATCGTGGACGAGGCCCAGTTCCTGGCCCCGCGGGCGCTTTCTCCCCGGACGTCCTCCCGGTCAACCACGCCTGACGGTCCGCCGCATGAACTTCCCGGAGTGGTGCGCCGGGGACGGCAGCCGATGACCAAGTGCTCAGAAGGCACCTTCGGTCGTGCAGGTCAGGGGGTGCATCGTCCCGGCATACATCACTGCAGCCAGCGACTGGTGATCGAAATCTTTGGAGGGCCCAACTGATGCTCCACGATCACCAAGAATTCGACGTGACGGTCGTCGCTGCCGCTCCCGTGGGCGCAAAGGCGGAAGTAGACGGTTCCGACGGCGTATTCGGATTCATCGACCAGGCGAAGCACCCGTCCTGGTGGGACGAGAACGTGGCGCCGCCGCGCGCCGGCGACAAGCTCCACGTCTGCGTGCTGGACGCCACCCGCGAGCCGTTTCCCCGTCTCAGCGCGCTCCAGAACGACATCGACGTCGCCCGGAGGCTGAGAGGTGACGCCTAGCGCGGCAACGGTGCCACGTCGCCCCATGGGCTCGAAACGGCCCCGTGCCCGGGCAGTTCCTGGCCCCTGCGCAGATCGACTTCCGCACGAAGCTCTTCCCCGGCTCCCAGCGTCTGGTCGAGCTGCCGGACCGCCTGGAGCAGCTCCAGGTCGAGGCGCTGTGCTGGTGCGTGGCCCGCGCCACCCACAACGCCCGCTTCCGCGAACTGACCAGGGGGACCCATAACTTCGACGTCGCCCCCATCGGTCGGGTCACCGCCGTCCATGCCCACGGCTGGACCGAGAGTACGCCTACGACGACCGCGGCAATCTCGCCCACACCACCGTGCCCGATCACCCCTCCAACGTGGACCACGAGTTCAGCGGGGCCCTGATCGCCTGGAACGCCGAGGATCGCCTCACCGACGCAACAACACCCGACGGGGACCACTGGCAGTACACCTACGACGCGCTCGGCCGACGCACGGCCAAACAGCGCCTGGGTGCCGACGGCGAGATCGCGGAACGCATCACTTTCACCTGGGACGGCACCCGCCTGGCCGAGCAGGCTACCCCTTGGATGGTCACACGACCACCTGGGACTATGCGCCGGGCACCCACCGCCCGCTGACCCAGGCCGACCACCACACGCAGGCACAGTACGACACCCGTTTCCACGCGATCGTCACGGATCTCGTCGGCGCCCCGACGGAGTTGGTGACACCCGACGGCCGTGTCACCTGGCAGCGCCGCACCACCCTCTGGGGGACGGAGGGACGGACCTTCCGATGCCGCCCGGCTCGGCAACGGTCGACTGCCCGCTCCGCTTCCCGGGCCAGTACCGCGACGAGGAGACCGGTCTCAACTACATCCTAGAGGCGCCGCGCGCGATGCACGCGAGGTTCTGCGCTTCCGGGGCCCGCCGGGCGTGCCCCCTATCGTGAGGCCATGAGGATGTACCAGAGCACCGCTGTGAGTGTCGACGCCATGCTTGAGGACCTGCGCACGCTCGTCGAGGTCGAGTCCCCGTCGCGTGACCTCGTTGCGCTGAACGCGTCGGCCCACGCCGTGGCGGCGGTCATCGAGAGCCGGCTGGGCGGGCAGGCCGTTCTGGTGGAGAGCCAGGCCGGGCCGCACGTGCACTGGTCGGGCGGAGGCGATCCCCGGGTGCTGATCCTCGGTCACCACGACACGGTCTTTCCGCTGGGCACACTGGCGCGCCGCCCCTTCCGGGTGGAGGGCGGGCACGCGACGGGCCCTGGAGTCTTCGACATGCTCGGTGGTCTGGTGCAGGCGATTCACGGCCTGGCGGCGCTGGACGACCTGTCGGGCGTGGAGGTGCTGGTGACCGCCGACGAGGAGATCGGTTCCGGTTCCTCCCGGGTTCTGATCGAGGAGCGGGCTCGCGCCTGTGGTGCGGTGCTGGTGTGCGAGGGTGCGGCCGACGGCGGGGGCCTGAAGACGGGTCGCAAGGGGTGCGGCACGTTCGAGGTGCTCATCAAGGGGCGGGCGGCGCATGCCGGGCTGGAGCCCGAGGCCGGTGTGAACGCGCTGGTCGAGGCGGCGTACCAGGTACTGGACATCGCGGCGCTGGGTCGGCCGGAGGTCGGGACGACGGTGACGCCGACGGTGGCGTCGGCGGGAACCTCGGACAACGTCGTTCCGGCGGCGGCGACGGTGCTCGTCGACGTCCGGGTCGAGTCGGCCCGGGAGAAGGAGCGCGTCGAGTCGGCGATGGCGGGACTGGCCCCGCATCTGGACGGGGCGGAGGTCGTGGTCCGGGGGGCGGTGGGCCGGCCCCCGATGCCCGGGTCGGCTTCGGCGGAGCTGTTCGCGCTGGCACGGCGACTGCTGCCGGGTATCGAGGGCAAGGCGGTCGGTGGCGGCAGCGACGGCAACTTCACGGGCGCGCTGGGGGTGCCTACGCTCGACGGCCTGGGAGCGGTCGGCGGCGGTGCTCACGCCGATCACGAGTACCTGGTGGTCGACGCGATGGCGGAGCGGGCGCATCTCGTCACCGGACTGGTGCACGCGATCCGCGACGGCGGAATCCTCTGATCCTGCCGCCGGTACGAAGCCTCCGAGGCGGGCTGACCGACGAGGGCACCGGCAGGTGATCCGTCCGTCACTTCCGGCCCCGCGGGGGCTCCACGGCCGACCGCAGCTCACAACGGACAGCTGCTCACCTCGGCCGGCCGCCGCCGGGCCGGACCTGTGCCTGCACATGATCCGGTGCGACCTCGGCCCGGTGGTGGCCGCGGACGCGGCGAACCTGCCGGCCACAGGGTGGACTCGTGCCGCGTGACGCTGAAAGGCCGAGCCGGCGGGTGCCGGCCGCGCTACCTGTACCCGGAGAGTGTCCGTAACGCCGCGCCGACCGCCGCGTACGCCGGATGGCCGGCCGAGCGGGGCGGCCAGGATGAGCGTGCCCCGACCGGCGCTGCGGATGATCATGTACGGCCGCCGGGCGCCCTTCCTATGAATGAACAGCGAGCCCTGTGCCCGGGGCCCGGTCCCAGCACATCCGGGACCAGGGGAGCGCGAGTTCGGCCCGGTCGGTGATCTGGCGCGGCGTCAGGGAGTCGACGGCGGCCGCCTCGCGGTGGCGGGCGTACACGCTGTCCACGTACCGGTGGCCGGTGTCGGGGGCGATGAAGAGGACCGTACGTTCCGGGGCCCGGGACCGTTCCCAGCGGGCGGCGAGGTAGCCGGCCCCGGTGGACAGACCGGCGAACACCGCGTGCCGCCGCAACAGGTCGACGCCGCCGGCCAGGGCGGCGTCGAAGGAGATCCAGTGGAGCGTGTCGTACGACGCGTGGCTGACGTTCCCGAAAGGGATGGAACTGCCGATCCCGGCGATGATGATCTCGGGATCGGCGACGTGTTCGGCGCCGAAGGTGACACTGCCGAAAGGCTGCACGCCGACGAGTTCGACGTCGGGGGAGTCCTCCCGCAGATAGCGGGCGAGGGCTCCGGTGGAGGCGCCCGAGCCGACACCGCCGACCAGGGTCAGTCCGCCCCCGTCCCCGCTCCCGGCCCCGCCCGTCGACCGCCGGATCCGCTCCGCCACCGCCCGGTAGCCCAGGTAGTGGATGTCGTCGTGGTACTGCCGCATCCAGTGGTACTCCGGGTGCTCCACGAGGATCTCGTGGATGCGCTCGACCCGCCGCTTCTGGTCCAGCTTCAGGTCGTCGCAGGGCTCCATCCGCTCCAGCGTCGCCCCGAGGACGGCGAGTTGGATGCACAGCGTGCGATCGACGGTCGTCGAACCCACGATGTGACAGCGCATCCCGTGGCGGTGGCAGGCCAGCGCGAGGGCGTAGGCGTAGATCCCGCTGGAGCTGTCCAGCAGGGTGTCCCCGCGGCGCACCACCCCCGTGTCGAGCAGGTGGCGGACCGCGGCGAGGGCGGAGACGACCTTCATGGTCTCAAAGCGCAGGCAGACGAGCCGGTCGTCGAGGCGTATCAGGTCGGGCCGGCCGATGGCCTGCGCGATGTGCTGGTCCACTCGGGAGCTCCTTGGTCGTCGGGAGGGGGGAGAAGGTCGTGAAGACGCGGGTCGCGGCGATGCCGTTGCTGTCCAGGGCGCGTACGCAGCCGCGGATCCGGTCGCGCAGGCCCGGGGCCGCCGGGTCGAGGAGCAGACCGGCCACCGCGCCGCTGTGCGCGATCTGGACCCCCAGGGCCCCGAGCCGCCGTCCGACGTCGATGAGCGTGTCGAACTCCGGGTGGCGCAGCAGTTGTTGCCCCCGCCGCGCGCTGGCGTTCGCGACGTGGCCCAGCAGGGCCGCGTCACCCGTGGCCACGGCCCGCCGCAGCAGGGTGCGCAGCCGCGCGAAGGCGCGTACGTCACTCTCGTCGTACGTACGGACCGGCAGGGAGAGGGTGTCCACCGGCGCGCCCCCGCCCAGGGCGCAGCCCACGACGACGAGGGGCGGCAGGCAGCGGCCGAGGATCTCCAGCACCCGCCCCTCGCGCTGGGCGAAGAGCACCGGGCGGGCGTCGAGCATCAGTGGGTCGCAGGCCAGTTCGGCGCGCACCGCCAGCCGGGCCACGGTGTCGGGCGCCAGCCGCACCCCGTAGGAGTCCGCGACCGCGCGGACGACGGCGATGACATCACTGGTGGAGCTGCCCATGCCGAGGCCCACCGGGATGTCACCGGTGATCCGCAACTCCCCTCCGCAGGGCGGCTCCCGGCGCAGCGGCGCGCATTCCTCGACGGTGAGGGCCGCCGCGCGGGCGGCCTTCGTACGGTCGCCCGGCCGGACGGTGAGCTGCTCCGGCGGGGTGCCGGGACGCCGGGTGAACTGGGCCCGGCTGCCCATCCCGCTCATCGGGAGGGTGACCAGACCGGCGCACCGGCGCCCGGTGGCGTCGAGGAAGACGCCCTGGAGGATCTCGCCGTGGTGGCAGGAGGCCCGGCCGGCGCCGCGGCGAGCGCTGGGCGCGATCACGGCCGCCCCGCCGTCCGGTAGCGGTACAGGGTCGTCGGGTCGGCGCTGAACTGGGAGAAGGGGAAGGGCTCGGCCGACAGCGCGGTCACGCCGGAGCCGAGGAAGGCCCGGGCGACCGCGCTGCCGCTCTGCGCGTAGACGACCAGCGGGACGCCCCGGGTGCGGCAGCGGTCGAGGACGGTGTCGAAGGAGCCGTTGCTGAGCGTCATACCGGTGGCGATCACGGCGTCGGCGTGGTCCAGGACCTCGTGCATGTCGGTGGTGACGGGATCGCCCCACTGGGTGGCTTCGAGGTTGAAGTCGCACGGCAGCGGTACGCCGCCCCGCTCGCGGATCGCCGCGACCAGCGGGTTCACCACGCCGATGAGGCCGACCCGGGCGCCCGCGCCGATGTCGAGCAGCCCGGCGACGGCCGCGTCGCGGGCCCGGGCGCGTGCCTCGGGGGTGCCGGCGGGGAGGGTGACCGGCTCGGCTCCGGCGTCGCGGTGCGGGTGCTGCCCGGCCAGGTACGCGTCGAGGGCGGCGATCCGCAGGGGGCGCGGAGCTTCGCGCAGCAGGACGTCGAGCCGGGTGCCCGAGGCGTCGCGGCAGATCGCCGGGTCGATCTCGCCGGCCTCGAAGGCACAGCCGCCGAAGGAGCCGCCGAGGCGCACCAAGACGTACTGGTTCAGGTAGGTGGTGTCGCCGTCGGCCAGCCGGGTGCCGTGGTGGATCCAGAACACGCTGGTCGCCACGAGTTCGCTGGGCAGCGGGCCGTGTGCTCCGGCCAGTACGGCCGCCATCAGGGCGTCGACGGTCGGTGCGGGCGCGGTGGTCGGGTGGCTCGTCATGACATTCCTTCTCGGAGTGCGGGTGCGGGTGCGGGTGCGTGTGCGTCTGCGTGTGCGTGTGCCTGTGCGGGGGTGCGGAGCGGGCCGCGATAGGAGACGGCGGGCCGGCCCAGGACGTCGGTGGCCAGTTCGGCGTCGACCTCGAAGATCTGGGCGAGGTGTTCGGCCGTGAGGACGGCGGCGGGCGCGCCGGAGGCGATCAGACGGCCCTGGTGCATGAGCAGCAGCCGGTCGCAGTGGCGAGCGGCCAGGGTGAGGTCGTGCAGGGCGACCAGCACCGTCTGCCCGGTGCCGGCGAGCAGCTCCATGAGCTCCCACTGGTGCTTGACGTCCAGGTGGTTGGTGGGTTCGTCGAGGAGCAGGCCGTACGGTTGCTGGGCGAGCGCGCGGGCGATGTGGGCGCGCTGCCGTTCGCCGCCCGACAGACCCTTCCAGGAGCGCCCGGCGAGCGCGGTGAGGCCGACGCGGTCCAGCGCGGCGGCGACGACCGCCCGGTCGGTGGCGTCCGGGCCGTGCCACCGGTCGCGGAAAGGGGTCCGCCCCAGCCCCACGACGTCGGCGACGCGCAGGTCGGTGCCGAATCCGGAGTCCTGCTCCACGAAGGCGATCCGGCGGGCGATCCGGCGGGCGCTCCAGTCCCGTATCGAATGGTCGTCGTAGCGCACCGTGCCCGCGTCGGGCACGCGCAGGCCGGCCAGGCAGCGCAGCAGCGAGGACTTGCCCGAGCCGTTGGGGCCGAGCAGTCCGACCGTTTCGCCCGGCGCGATGTCCAGGTCGACCCCGCGGACGACGGGCGTGCCCGAGACCGACCAGCTCAGCCCTTCGGCGGTGATCCTCACAATTCACCCCTCTTGCGCAGGACGAGGAGGAACAGCGGTACGCCGAGCAGAGCGGTGATCACGCCGACCGGTATCTCGCGCGGCGCGAAGGCGACCCGTGCCAGGGCGTCGGTCCACACCAGGAACACCGCGCCCGCGAGCGCGGCGTGGGGGAGCAGTGCCCGGTGCAGCGGACCTGCCACCAGGCGCACCCCGTGCGGGACGATCAGCCCGACGAACCCGATGGCGCCGACGGTGCCCACCGCCACCGACGTCAGCACGGCCGTCACCACCAGCAGCAGCATCCGGGTGCGCCGTACGCCGATACCCAGCGAGGCGGCGGTGTCCGCGCCGAACGCGAGGCCGTCGAGGGCGTTCGCGCACAGCCGGGCGGCCACCAGCCCGAGCGGGGTGACGATCGCGCAGACCACGACGGCGTCCCAGCGGGCCGGAGCCATCGAGCCCAGCAGCCAGTGGGTGAGGGCGCGCGTGGTGTCGGCGTCGGCCGAGGCCATCAGGACGAGCGAGGTCAGGGCGGTGAAGAGCTGTCCGACGACCACACCGGTGAGGACGATGCGCCCCGAGTCCAGGCCCGTCCGGTGCAGCAGCGCCAGCAGCAGGCCGAAGGAGAGCAGGGCGCCGACGAGGGCGCCGCCGGTGATCCCGAGGGTTGCGGCGCCCAGCCCGGACAGCGGCAGGACGGCCACGGTGACGGCCCCGGCCGAGGCACCCGAGGAGACGCCGAGCAGGTAGGGATCGGCCAGCGCGTTGCGGGTGACCGCCTGCAGCACGGCGCCGCACACCGCGAGCGAGGCACCCACCAGGGCCGCCATCAGTACCCGGGGCAGCCGCAGGTCCCAGACGAGCGAGTCCAGCAGCGGCGGCAGCGGTTCGACGGCCAGGCCCAGCCGGGCCCCGAGCACCCGGCCGAGGTCCGTCCATCCCACCTCCGCGCTGCCGATACGGGTGCCCGCGGCCAGCGAGGCGACCAGGACGAGCACCCCGGCAAGGAACAGCCCCGCCCGGGCCGACCACCCGGACCGCCCCGACCACCCGGACCGCCCCGACCACCCGGACCGCCCCGACCACCCGGACCGCCCGGATCCAGGGGGTGCCGTGCTCACGCGGAACTCGCGGGCGGCGGGAAGCAGCAGGTCCACCACCCCCGGGTCAGCGGACATACCCGAGGTCCTTCATCCCCGCCGCCAGCAGCCCGAGGGCGTGCACGGAGCGTACGGAGGGGTCCAGTTCGATGCCCGGAACCTCGATGATCCTGTTCTCGCGGACCGCCGCCAGCCTGGAGACCACCGGGTCCTCGGCCATCGCGTGGCGCTTCTCGGCGGCGCTGTCGCCGGGCCGGCCGCGCTCGCTCAGATCGCCGATCACGATGAAGTCCGGGTCACGCTTGGCGACTTCCTCCCAGGAGACCTCCGGCCAGTCCTCGGCCACGTCGTCGAAGGCGTTCTTCGCGCCGACGATCCGGCTCATCTCACTGGGCAGACCGGTCCGGCCGGCGACGTAGGGCATGCCGCCCAAGACCGAGTAGAGGTAGACGACGGTGGGCTGCTTTCCGTCCCGGGCCATGGCCGCGGCGGCGTTCTCGCCGGCCTTGGTGACGGCGGCGCGCTGCTCCTGGGCGAGCCGGCCGGCCCGTTCCTCACCGCCGAAGACCTCGCCGAGCCGCTCGTAGTCGGAGAAGAGCAGTTCGAAGGGGGTCTTTCCGGGCTCGCTGTGCTGCGGGCAGTCCACCGCGCTGACGAAGGTGGGGACGCCCAGGGCGGCCAGTTCCTCGCGGGTGCCCGCGCGGTCCTTCGTGAAGAGGTCGGTGGAGCCGGCCACCACGAAGTCGGGGGTGGCCGAGCGCAGTTGCTCGCTGGTGGCGATCTTGGGGGTGATGACCGGGACCTTGGCGTAGGCGTCCTGGTAGCGCGCGGGGATCTTCGTCTTGAGGTTGGCCGTCCCGGCCATTCGGTCCTGTAGCCCCAGCTCCAGCAGGGTTTCGGTCGAGGTCTGGTCCAGGGCGACGGCGCGCCGCGGGGGCCGTTCGAGGGCGAGCTGCCGCCCGCAACTGCCGAATGCCGCTGTCCGGGCGGCGGGTTCACCCTTCGGCGCGTGGTCGTCGGTGGGGGCCGAGCAGCCCGTGGTGACGAGGGTCAGGGCGAGTGCGAGCGCGAGGGGGATGCCGATCCGGGCGCGGTGGCGCATGGGTTCTCCGGTCTGGGAAGAGCGTGGGTGTGGTCGTGCACCGGGCAGGAGTGCCGCTTTCGAAGGATAGAGTAATGGTTATCGTTTTCATTAACACTCCCGGGGTGGAGGTTCACCGAACCGCGACTCCGGCACCCGCCGACGAACGAGGAGCACCACACCGTGGCGACCACACCCGTGCCCGCGACGCCCACGACCGGCCCGCCGCCCACCCGTTCCCTCCTGCGCGACGCCGCCTTCCTGCGCCTGTGGGCGGGCACCACCGCCTCCGGACTCGCGACCTGGGCGCTCCCCTTCGTCCTGGGCCTCGCCGTCCTGCACCGGGAACTCGGCGCGGCCGGCCTGGGCCTGGTCCTCGCGGCCCGCACCGCCGGATTCCTCGCCGCCGTCGCCGTCGGCGGGGTGCTGGCCGACCGTCACTCGCGCCGGGCCGTCGTGCTCTGGTCCGCCCTCGCGGCTGCGGCCGCCGCCCCGCTCCTCGCCCTCGGCCTCGGCCGGTCGCTCCTGGTGATGACCCTGGCCGCCGCCCTCGCGGGCGCGGGCCAGGGGGCCTGCCGGCCCGCCTTCCAGGCGCTCACCGCCGAGGTCGTCGCCGCCGACCGCAGGCAGCACGCCAATGCCGCCATGACCCTGGCGATACGGACCTCCACACTGGCGGGCCCCACCCTGACGGCGCTGCTCGCAGCGTTCGCCGACGTGGGAACACTGCTGCTGGGCATCGGCCTGCTCTGGCTGGTCGCCGCCCTCCTGCCGGGCCGCGGCGCCCCGGCCGCCGGATCCGGGGCCCCCGCACCGCGCGCCTCACTGCGTGCCGAGTTCGTCGACGGCATACGCGAGGCCCGCCGCCACCCCTGGTTCCTCGCCGGACTCGCGGCCCTGACCACCGTGATAGCGCTCGGCTACTCCGCCACCGGCGTCGCCCTGCCCCTCATCAGCCGCGACCGCTACGGCGCCGGGTGGGTCATGGCCGCGGCCATGACCGCCTACACCGTGGGCGCGCTCGGCGGGGCCCTGTTCACCGCCCGTCGGCGGCCCCGCTCCCAGGGCTGGAGCGCCTTCGCCGGCCTTGCCCTCTACGGCTTCGCGCCGCTGAGCCTGATGCTGCCGGTCCACCCGGCCGTGGTGATCGCCGCGTACGTCGTGGCGGGCATCGGGATCGAGCTGTTCAACGTGCCCTGGTTCACGGCCATCCAGCGCGAGGTCGCCCCGGACAAGCTCGCCCGCGTCTCCTCGCTGGACTTCCTCCTGTCCTACGGCCTCGCACCGGTGGGCCTCGCCCTCATCGCCCCGGCCATCGGTGCCTTCGGCGTCACCCCGGTCCTCGCCGTGTGCGCCGCGGCCTGTTTCCTCGTACCCGCCGCGGCGGCCCTCGCGCCCACCGCCCGGTACTTCGGGCGGACCCCGGGGCCGAGGGCGCACTGAGTTCAGCGCCGCGAGCGTACGAGGGCGAAAACCGCGCCCTCCGGGTCCGCGACCGTGGCCTGCCGCCCGCGCGGGCCCTCCCGGGGCGGGTCGACGACGCGCCCGCCGAGTTCGACGACCCGGGCGGCCGCCACGTCGGTGTCCTCCATTTCGAAGTACGCCATCCAGTGCGGCCCCCGGTCGTGCGGCAGCGAGCGGCCGACACCGTGCACGGCGGCCACCGGGCGCCCCTCCAGGTGCAGGGTCAGGTAGTCGAAGTCGTCGGAGGCCGTGGCGGGCGTCTGCGCCTCGTGGCCGAAGACGTGCTCGTAGAACTTCCCGACCGTCGAGGTGTCCTGGGTGACCAGCTCGTTCCACACGGGGGTGCCCGGCCCGCGGTACGGCCGGGTGCCCATGAGGCTCTGCGCCTGCCACAGCCCGAAGATCGCACCCAGCGGATCGGAGCAGATCGCCACCCGCCCCGCGATACCGGCGTCCAGGGGACCCACCGCGACCGTGCCGCCGCAGGCGCGGACCGACTCGGCGGTCGCGTCCGCGTCGTCCGTGGCGAGGTACGTCGTCCAGGCCACCGGAAGATGCCGGTCCGGCGGCATTTCGCCGATCCCGGCCACCTCGTGGCCGTCCAGCACCGCGCGGACGTAAGGGCCGAGCTGCTCGGGGCCGGGCTCGTACTCCCAGCCGAACAGGTCGGCGTAGAAGTCCTCGGTGGTCCCGAGGCCGTGCACCATGAGGCTCACCCAGCACGGGGTACCGGGCGTGCGCCGGGTTGGTTCCGCTGCCTCGGTCATGTCAGCCGTCTCCTCCGTCGTGGCGCTTACCGGTGCTGATGCTTCCACTCCCGGCGGCTCGGCGCGCCCCGACCGGGCCGCATAAATGCGGCCCGGCGCGGAGTTGACCGGATCGGTCCGGCCCGCCGACGACGGCCCTGTGACGCCGGTGCCGGGCGGGGAGGAAGATGGCCGACATGACTGCGAAATCTGCGATCCTCGCCGCCGCCGAACTGAGGAACGAGCTGGCGGGCCCCCGCCCGCCGGTGCTGCTGGACATCCGCTGGCAGCTCGGCGGCCCCGACCAGCGGGCCGCCTACGAGGCAGGACACCTGCCCGGAGCGGTGTACGTCGACCTCGACCGCGAACTGGCAGGTCCGCCCGGGGCGGGCGGCCGCCACCCGCTGCCGGACCCGGAGGCCTTCGGGGAGGCGATGCGGCGGGCGGGCGTTCCGGCGGACGGACCCGTCGTCGTGTACGACGGCGGGCTGGGCTGGGCGGCGGCCCGGGCGTGGTGGTTGCTGCGCTGGACGGGTCACCCGAACGTGCGGGTCCTCGACGGCGGCTTGACCGCCTGGACGGCGGCCGGCGGCGCGGTGACGGCTGATCGGGTGACTCCGGTCGAGGGCGATTTCAAGCCAACTCCCGGGGCGGTCGGACTGCTGGACGCCGACGCGGCGGCCCTGCGTGCGCGGGCGGGAGTCCTCCTGGACGCCCGCGCGGGGGAGCGCTACCGGGGCGAGGTCGAACCGATCGACCTGGTCGGCGGCCACATCCCGGGCGCGCTGTCGGCCCCCACCACGGAGAACGTCGGCCCGGACGGGCGGTTCCTGCCGTCGGACGCCCTGCGTGCCCGGTTCGAGGCGCTCGGCGCGGCCGAGGGGACCGCGGTGGGTGTGTACTGCGGCTCCGGGGTCTCCGGAGCGCACGAGGTTCTGGCCCTGGAGGTGGCCGGCATCGAGTCCGACCTCTACGCGGGCAGTTGGTCCGAGTGGTCCCGCGACCCGGCCCGACCGGTGGCCACGGGCCCGGACCCCCGGTAGGCCGGGCCGCCGCCGGGCAGGAC
>NZ_JBSGZP010000072.1:0-17516 GCF_053611065.1 Streptomyces sp. NPDC054840 | reverse complement strand
GGGCTCCCCGGTTCATCGCTGCTCCGGGCCCGCTTCGCACGTGTTCTGCCGCGCGGCGTCCGGTGTGTTCCCGGGCCCGGCGAAGGGAGGAGGCGCCGGCCCGCTCAGGAGGGTTCTTTGCCTCGTCCGCTCATCGCGTCACGCAGGCGGTCGACGAGCCCGACCCCCGGGGCGAGAAGCTTGTTGGCGGGCGGCTTGTCCGGGGCGGACGGGTGCGGTCGCGTGGGCGCCGTCTTCTTGGCCTGGCGCACCTTGTCGCCGAGCTTCTCCAGCATTTCCGGGGAACACGCTTCCCGCAGGCGGGGAAACAGATTGTTCTCCTCGTCGTCCACGTGGCTGCGGATCTCCGTCATCAGCTTCGTGACGAGCTCGTCGAACCGGGGATGATCCGCGTCGCACCCCTCCAGTTCCTTCATGATGCGTTCCGCCGTGGCGTGATCCTCCAGCTCCTTGTCGGCCATGCTGTCGCCGTTCGGAACGTGCTCGCGTACGGCGGGATACAGGTACGCCTCTTCGGCCACCGAATGCCGGACGAGTTCCATGGTGACCTGGTCGGCGTACATCTTTCTGCGAGCGTCACCGGAGGGCATTTCCTCGATGTTCGCGAAAAGTTCCTCGACCTCCTCGTGGTCGGTCATCAATTCCGCGATCACGTCACCGCCGTGTCCCATGGGGAGCGCCTTTCTCTGGGAGGTTGCTGGCCACCCAGTGAAGCGCGTGAGGTGCACGGAGCGTGGTTCCGCTCCACTCAGCGTGTCGGCCGTACGTGCGCCCCGGTCAAGACCAGCGGGCTGCTGACGGCTCTCACAGGCCCTTTGCGGCCGCCCTGCCTGCGTACGCGTGCCCTACGCCTGTCCCCGCCACGCCGCGAGGAACGGGCTGGGCTCCCCGTTCCAGGAGACCCGCAGGGCCTCGCGCGCGCGGGTGCAGGCGACGAACAGGAGGCTCAACTCGCCCAGCCGGTCCTCCTGGTGCTGCTGAGCGTCCACCTCGGCGGGTGTCAGAGCCGAAGCCAGCGGAACGACGCCGTCGCTCACACCGGCGACGGCGACGCAGCGGAACTCCAGGCCCTTCATCCGGTGCATGGTCCCGATGCTCACGCCATCGCCCGACCCCTGCGTGCCACCGAGCAGCCGGATCGGCAGATCGGCCTGTTCGAGCGCGTGTGCGATCTCCTTGCCCAGGTGCATGTACCGGACGGCCACCCCGATCTCGCCCGGTTCGACACCGTCGGCCATCCACTCGGCGATGCGCGTCGTGAGGTCTGCGATCTCCTCGGCCTTGCTGCTCGCCGCCCGCAGTTCGGGGTGTGCGCCGTTCAGTACGGACCGGTAGCCCGCCAGCGATTCGGACGGTCTTCTCCAGCCGGGCGAACTCCAGGAGGAAGTCCTTGTGGATGCCCAGCGTCGCCATGTGTGCCCCGCGGTCGTACGCGTCTCGACGTTTCGACTGATCACCGTACGGTACGGGGCCACAATGGCCCGTGGGTACCAAGGGTTTGGGGAGAGGACGGGCGTGCACGCTCAGGAGACGACGTTCAGCAAGCTGGTCCAGGGGGAGCAGCAGTTCCAGGTACCGCTCTACCAGCGCACGTACAGCTGGCAGCGCGACGAGCTGCGGCAGTTGTGGGACGACGTTCAGGAGCTGGTCGAGGACCGGCAGGACGTGCGGTCCGGCTCGGGCCACTTTCTCGGTTCGGTCGTGCTGGCGCCCGAGCGCGTCGCCGCGGGCGGCATGCAGCGTTGGCTCGTCGTCGACGGGCAGCAGCGGATGACCACGCTGATGCTCGCGTTCACCGCCCTGCGGGACCACCACCGCGGCCGGGGCTCGGCGAAGAAGGCCGCCCGTATCAACGACCTCGTCCTGGTCAACACCTACCAGGACGGGCACGACAGTTACCGGTTGCTGCCGACGCAGGCGGACCGCGAGGCGTACACCGCCTGCGTGGACAGCCTTCCGAAGGCCGGCGGCGCCGGAAACGTGGGCGCCGCCTACCGCTTCTTCGTCGCCGCTCTGGCCGAGGGCACGGAGAGCGGCGGTGAGGCCTGGGTGGACGCGGTCGAGTCCGTCCTCGGCGACTGCCTCTCGATCGTCGCGATCACCGCCGCCGAGGGCGACAACGTCTACCGCATCTTCGAGTCCATCAACAACACCGGAGTGGGGCTCAGCCAGAGCGACCTGCTGCGCAACTACCTCTTCATGTGTCTGCCCACCAGGGGCGAGGACGTCTACCGCAAGCGGTGGCTGCCCATGCAGGAGCTGCTCGGCCCCGCCCACCTGGAACTGCTGGTGTGGCTGGACCTCGTGGTCGCAGGCAACAGCCGAGCTCGGCAGAGCGAGATCTACCGGGATCAGAAGAAGCGCCTGGAGCCGCTGAGCGGGGACGAAGCGGCACTGGAGGCCGAGATCGCCCGGTTCTCCCTGCGTGCCGACCGGCTCATGCGGATCCTGGAGCCCGAGAGAGAAGGCGATTCAGGGCTGCGGGCGGTTCTGGAGCGCCTGTCGCGTTGGGGTGGCCAGACCCACTACCCGCTGGCCCTGCACCTCCTGGACCTCGTGGACGAGGGCAGGACCACGGCCTCGGAAGCGGCGGACGCCCTCGCGTTCGCGGAGAGCTACGTGGTGCGGCGCCTCTTCGCGGGCCTGTCCACGACGGGCAGCAACCGGGTGTTCATGGAACTCCCCAAGGAGCTGGACAAGGACGGCTCCCCGGCCGAGGCGGTACGCCGGTTCCTTTCGCGCCCCCGTACAGGCGCCCGCGTATGGCCGGGCGACGACGCGGTCCGTGAAGCCGTCCGCAGCCGCCCCTTCTACAAGAGCGGACGCAGCAACCAGCGCTTCCAGATCCTGCGCCGGCTGGAGGAGAGCCACGGATCGAGCGAGCCCGTCGACTACGACAAGGCGCCGCTCACCGTCGAACACGTCCTGCCCCAGAGCCCCGCCCAGCAGTGGTTCGACCTGCTGGCCGAGGAAGCCGCGGACGGAGAGAGCCCCCAGGAGATCCACAACCTGCTCGTGCACACCCTCGGAAACCTCACCCTCTCGGGTGAGAACGCACGGCTCTCCAACCACCCCTTTCGCCGCAAGCAGGAGCTGCTCGACTCCAGCGCGCTGCGGATGAACCAGGAGATCGCCGCGCAGGAGCGCTGGGGCCGCAGGGAGATCCTCGCCAGGGCCGAGGACCTGGCCGATCGGGCCGTCAGGCTGTGGCCAGGGCCTCTGGACGATGTCGTGCAGTCGGACGACGAGTGGGCGGGCTGGCGGGAGTTGCGGGAGATCCTGCTGGCCCTGCCGGCCGGGACCTGGACGTCGTACGGTGAGCTCGCCGCCCTCATCGGAACCAGCGCCATCGCGGTCGGAAACCACGTGGCGGCGAGGACGGGACTGCACTGCGCGTACCGCGTGCTGACCGCCGACGGCCGGATCGCGGGCGGGTTCCGGTGGACGGACGACCGGCATTCCGGTGACCCCAAAGCCGTGCTGGAGGCCGAGGGCGTGTCCTTCGACGAGAACGGGCGGGCCTCGAAGGCCCACCGGCTGAGCAGCACCGACCTGGCCGTCCTGGTGGGCAGGGAGACCCCGGAGGAGAGTCCGGCGGGGCCGCCGACCGTGTCGCCGGCCGGCGGTGACGAGGCGGCCACCCGCTTCGAGACGCTGCTGCGCGGAAACCAGACACCGCAGGTCATCGAAGGCGTACTGAGCGCGCTCCGGTTCTGGGAGGAACAGGGCGGCCGCCAGGTCTACGGCGAGGCGAACGAGACGAGCTGCTTCCCGACCGTGGACGCGGGTGGGCCGGGCTCGCGGCGTGTCCTGTGGCCGATCGGCATCTACCCGGTGAGCGGGACGGCGGAGGTCGTCTTCCAGCACCTCAAGCGGCGCCCGCCGTTCGACGACGAGCCGTTGCGCCGCAGCCTGATGGAGCGGTTCAACGCCATCGACGGCATCGACCTTGCCGAGGCGAAGCTCGATCTGCGCCCGTCTTTCCCGCTGGAGGTCTTCGCCGCGCACACCGAGGAGATCTGTTCCGTACTGGAGTGGTTCATCCAGGAGGTCGCCCTGGCGGAAGCCCGCCGCCCGATCGATGACGGCGACCTGGCGGTCTGAGCGACGTCGGGTGGCGCAAGAGCCCGTACAGCGGTGACAACGGCGGGGACTGCCCGGAAGTCGCCGGCGGCATCCCCGGCGTCCCCGTCCGGGAGGGCACGGTGCCGCCGGTCCCGTGCTCCTCGTCGGGAACGCCGCCTGGAGCGCCTTCGTGCGGCACGTCCGAGAGGCGTAGGGCGGTCCGTGACCGGGGCGCGGATTCCTGGACCCCGGTGCGGCGCGGCGCCCTTGAAAAGGAACGGGAGAGAACCCACCCAACCAAACCCGGGGGCCCAACTCCCCTCGTCACACGATCGGGTGAAGGGCGCGACACGCCCCCTGACCGGTGGGGTACGGTCGGCCGCAACAACCCCATACACGCAGACGGCCCCCGACAGGATTGCAGTCCTGACGAGGGCCTGACCGATCCGGAAGAAAAGACCTTCCCGATGGCTGATCCGCAGTCTAACGCGGTCGCGCCCGCGCGCCCCGCGAATCCGATCCCTTCGGACGCCCCCAGCGCCGGGGTGATCCACTTCCGCCACCGCCACACCGACCGGTTCACGGTCGTCGGCAACCACCTCGCCCAGCATCCGCGGCTGTCCGCCGTCGCGATCGGGCTCGCCGTCTACATCCAGTCCGTTCCGGACGGGGTGAGCATCACGGCCAAGGCCCTGACTCTGCGCTTCCGTGAAGGCGAGATCACCATCCGCCGAGCTCTCAACGAGCTCGAGGAAACCGGGTATCTGGAGCGCCGGAGGATTCCGCTCGGCGGCGGCCGGTTCGCGACCCGCACGCTCGCCTACGACAAGCCCGGCTGTGCGGCCGTACGTTCAGCAGCTTCAGCACCACCAGCCGTGCCGGCTCCGCGGCCACCGGCCGCGCCGCACGCCGGACCCGGAGCCCGTCCAGCCCGCCGCCACAGGACCGGCGGCGGCCCTCCTGGCCCGGCTGCGGACGGTCGACGCCCGCCTGATCCTCTCGGTGCGTGACGTCCACCGGCTGACGCCCGCCGTCGAGGAGTGGCTCGCCCGGCACGCGGCCCCCGAGCAGATCACCCGCACGCTCACCGCGAACCTGCCGCCCGCGCCGGTCCCCATCCACCACCCGCCCCGCTTCCTGGAACACAGGCTCACCACCCTTCTGCCGCCGCCCCTGCCGGTGTCCGTGCCCCGGCCGGACCGCCCACGGCCCGCGCCCCTCATCACGTGCGACGAATGCGAACGTGCCTTCCGCAGCCACGTCCCCGACGCCCTGTGCGCGGACTGCGGTCCCAGGAAGGACCCGTCGTCCGTCGCGTAGGAAACCGCAACGGCTGCTGACGGATATGGACTTCGCACTGGTCAGGGGTGGTCACGGAGTTCTTCCTCAATGGCCGCGTGGGGGACAAGGGCATCGCTGAACTGCTCGAACAGGCCCTGTCCGGGGCGTTCAGAGGAGGCTCCGTCGGCGCGGGCCGCGAAACACGTGGGGGAACTCCGGCGGACGGGCGTCCTCCAGCGCTTTTGGTGATGTCGCCCGTGGCCGGACACGATCAGGACCGATGCGAATCGGCCAAGTACTCAAGTCCCTGCCGATCATGGTCCACGCTCCAGGAGGATGTCGGGCAATGGACATGACTTCTCCGCAGGCGGAGGCCCCGCCCGACGGATACGGGCCCTTCGCGCATCTCACCGCTCCGAACGTGCTGCTCTACCGGGCGGTGATGCGGGCCTTCCTCGTCGCCAAGGAGCGGTTCGCCGTGCATCTGCGGCCCGAGGACGTGTACGCGGGACTCTCCTCCGGGGCTCGGCCGACGGAGCTCGACGCCGTGGTCAAGGCGCTCGACAGCCTGGTGGGTTGGGGGAACCTGCGGGCCGATCCGGACACCGGGCGGGTCACCGCCGTCGAGGACTTCTACCGCAAGCGGTTCATCTACCAGCTCACGCGGGAGGGCGAGGCAGCGGAAGAGGCCCTGTCCGCCTACGACGAGGCGCTCGGGCGGCGGGGCGCGCTGCAGGCCGTCGCGCTGCACGACATCGTGACGCAGCTGCGCGCGCTGCTCGTGCTGGCGGCCGAGGAGGAGCCCGATCCGGCCAAGACGCATCTGGCGCTGGACGGGCTCGCGAGTCGTTTCGGTGCGCTCGCCGACAATGCGCGTGCCTTCATGGGCTCCCTCCAGCGGACCATCGACCTCCACGACGTGGGGGAGGAGGTCTTCCTCGCCTACAAGGACCAGCTCATCCAGTACCTGGAGCGGTTCATCCAGGACCTGATCACCCTCGGCGGACGCATCGCCCGGCTGATCCTGGAGTTGGAGGAGGGCGGGAGCATCGAGCTGCTGCTCCGGGCCGCGGCCGCCCGCGAGGCGGCGGACGCCACCCCGCAGGAGGCTGCGTACGCCGGGCAGGCCGCGTACGAGCGGTGGGCCGGCCGGTGGGCGGGGCTGGCGGCCTGGTTCCTCAGCCGGGACGGCCGGGAGTCGCAGGCCCGGCTGCTGCGCGGCCGGGCACTGGGCGCGATCCCGCAGCTGCTGGCCGTCGTACGGTCGCTCAACGAGAGGCGGGCCGGGCGTTCGGACCGCTCCGCCGACTTCCGTACCCTGGCGCGCTGGTTCGCCGAAGCGCCCGACGACGACGCCCGGCACCGGCTGTGGCGCACCGCCTTCGGGCTGTACCCGGCCCGGCACCTGACCGTGGACGCCGAGACGCTGGCCGCCCGCCACGCCCGTCCCGAGCCCGCGGGAACCGCATGGGCCGACGCCGCGCCGCTGCGGATCAGCCCACAGCTGCGCCGCACGGGAAGCTACGAGCGGCGCGGCAAACCCCGCAGGGTCGAGGACCGGCAGGAAGCGCGCCGACTGCTCGCCGAGACGGCCGCCAAGCAGGCCGCCGAGACAGCGGCCGCCCGGGCCCGGCTCGTCACCCACGGCATCACCAGGCTGTCCGGCCTCGGCGAGCTCGACCCCCTCAGCTTCCGGCTCTTCCTGCAGCTCCTCGGCGACGCGCTCGCCACGTGGCGGCCCGGTATGACGCACACCTCGGCCACCAGCGGCGACGGCTCAATGGAAATCCGGCTCACGGCGCCGACCGACGGGTCCACGGCCGAGGTCCGCACACCGGACGGGACCTTCCGCGGCCCGGACCACACCATCGAGATCGTCGATCTCGTCGAAGGAAGAGGAGGGAGCGGAGCGTGACCACGACCCCGCTCGCGGAAGTACTCGACGGGCAGCACGCCGCCGAGCGGCGCAAGGCCGCCCGTGCCCTGCTGAAGCAGCCGCTGCTGCTCGCGCACGGCGCGTACGCCGACGAGTTCCGTCTCGTCCGGCGGCACGCCTCCGAGCTGCGCGACTGGTTCGACCGCAACACCGGCTGGTCCCTCCAGGTCGACGCCGAGACCGCCCGGCTGGGCAAGATCCCCGGTGTGCCGGACGACGCCACCCACCCGGCGCGCGAGGTCACCCGGAGCGCGGCCCCGTTCAGCCGCCGTCGGTACGTCCTGCTCTGCCTGGCCCTCGCCGCCCTCGAACGTGGCGAGGCACAGATCGCGCTGGGCCGCCTCGCAGACCAGATCATGCTGGACGCCAAGGACCCCCAGCTGGCCGCGGCGGGCATCCAGTTCACCCTGGACCGCCGTGACGAGCGGCTCGACCTGGCCGCCGTCGTGCGGCTCCTGCTCCACCTCGGAGTCCTGCGGCGCGTCGCGGGAGACGAGGACGCCTACGTCAGTGGAGCCGGCGACGTCCTGTACGACGTCGAACGGCGGGTCCTCGCAGGTCTGCTCGCCCCCCGCCGGGGACCCTCCACGGTCCGGGCCGAAACGCTGGACGCCCGGCTCACCGAACTCGCCGCGGAAACGGCCCTCGACAGCGACGAACTGCGCTTCCGCGCCATGCGCCGCTCGCTGACCCGGCGGCTGCTCGACGACCCCGTCCTCTACTACGACGAGCTGACCGACGCCGAACTCGGCTACCTCACGCGCCAGCGCGGCTTCCTCACCGCCCGCATCAACGAACTGACCGGGCTGGTCGCCGAAGTGCGGGCCGAAGGCATCGCCATGGTCGACCCCGACGACGACCTCACCGACGTCCGTATGCCGGAATCGGGTACCCGCGGCCACGTCACCCTCCTGCTCGCCGAGTACCTCACGGCGGTCGGCGGCCTGGTCGTCCCCATGACCGATCTTGAGCGCCGCGTGGTCGAACTGACCGCCGAGCACAGCGGATTCTGGTCCAAATCGGCCCGTGAGCCGGGGGCCGAGGCCGACTTGGCCGAGCAGGCCGTCGCCCGGCTGGCAGCTCTCGGCCTGGTTGCCCGCACCGCCGACGGGGTCGTACCGCGCCCGGCGCTCGCCCGCTACGCGGTCGGCGAGACCGTCGTACTCGAACCCCGTACAGCCGGCACCGCGCAGGTGCCCGCGCAGCGAAAGGCGTACCGGCCTTGAACCCCCGTCCCGCACCCCCCGCCCCTGCGCGCCCCCGCTGGCAGCCGCTGCGGATCGGACTCGTCGACCTCTTCCACTACGACGTGGAGGAGTTCCACTTCCGCGACGGCCGGCTGCTGCTGCGGGGGAACAACGGCACCGGCAAGTCCAAGGTGCTGGCCCTGACCCTGCCCTTCCTCCTCGACGGGGACCTCAGCGCCCGTCGGGTGGAACCGGACGGAGACGCCGGCAAACGGATGGAGTGGAACCTCCTGCTCGGGGGTGAGCACCCGCACTCCGAACGCCTCGGCTACACCTGGGTGGAGTTCGGCCGCCGCGACGAGGTGAGCGGCGAGGAGCAGTTCCGTACGCTCCTGTGCGGGCTCAAGGCCGTCAGCGGGCGCGGTATCGCCCGGCACTGGTGGGCGGTGACCGGGCAGCGGATCGACCACGGCCCGGCCGATATGCGCGCGGAGGGGTCACTGAGCCTGCTCGACGCCACCGGCACCGTCCTGTCCCGGGACCGGCTCATCGAGGCGGTCGCCGGGCGGGGCCTGGTCTACGACCAGGCCAAGGCCTACCGCCGGGCCGTCGACGAGGCGTTGTTCGGCCTCGGGGAGCAGCGCTACGCAGCCCTCGTGGACCTGCTCATCCAGCTGCGCCAGCCCCAGCTGTCCAAGCGTCCCAACGAGGCCGCCCTCTCCCGCGCCCTCACCGAGGCCCTTCCGCCGATGGACCAGGCCGTCATCGCGGATGTGGCCGAGGCCTTCCGCTCCCTGGACGAGGAGAAGGAGGAGCTACGGGCGGCCGGGGCCGCCGAACGGGCGGCCTCCGTGTTCCTCGACCACTACCGGCGCTACGCCCGCGCCGCCTCCCGCCGCCGCGCCCGCCTCCCACGCAGCGAACACTCGAAGTACGAGCAGCTGCTGCGCGACCTCGCCGAAGCGCAGGCCGGGAAGACCGCGGCGGAGGAGGACCGGGCGGCCGCGCAGGAGCGCGTCGCCGCACTGACCGAGACCAGGGCGAGGCTGGAGGCGGCCGACGCAGCCCTGCGCGAGGGCCCGGAGATGCGCAGTGCCCGCGAACTGGAACGGGCCGCACAGGCGGTGGACCGGGCGGAGATCGCCTGCGCCCGAGCGCGCGACGACCGGGAGAAGGCTTCCCTCCAGCACACCAAGGCGCTCGGCCGTCTCAGCGCCGCGGAGAACCGGCTCCGGGCCGCCCGGCAGCTGTCCGGGGACACGCTGCGCCGGGCCCGGGAGACGGCTGCGGCAGCCCGGCTGAACCTTCCCGGAGACGAGGGACAGGCGGTTGCCGACCTGCGGGCCGCGGTGGCCGAAGTGACCGACCGCAGGCACCGCACCCTCACGCACGTCGAGGCGCTCGCCGACCAGGCCGAGGCGGCGGCTGCCGGGCGCCGGGCCGCCGTACACCGGCTCGACGAGACGGAGACCGAGCTGGCGCACGCCGCCGAGGTGCTGGACACGGCCGAGGACGCGGCGCAGGCCGCCGGACGCGCCCTGGTCGATGCCGTACGGGAGCACGCGGGCCGGTGCGCGGAGCTGGCGTACGCCGACTCGGCCGGACTTCTGGACGAGCTCCAGGAGTGGACCCGGCACCAGGACGGCCCCTGTCCGGCGCGCCGCCGTGCCGCGGAAGCACACAGCGCCACCGCGGCGGTACTGGCCGACCAGGCGGCGGCAGCAGCACAACACCGGGCCGGCCTGGCCGCCCGGACCCGCGACGCCCAACAGGAACTCGCCGGGCTGGAGTCCGGCGGTCGGCGCGGGCCGCAGGCCCCGTACACCCGGCCCCCCGGCCTCCGGGACCAGGCACCCGGTGCCCCCCTGTGGCGGCTGATCGACTTCCGGGAGGAGGTCGCGGACCACGACCGTGCCGGGCTGGAGGCGGCCCTGGAGGCGTCCGGGCTGCTGGACGCGTGGGTGCGCCCGGACGGAGCGGCCGTCGCCGTGGACGGTCACGACGTACTCCTCGCCCCGAACGCGGGACCGGTCGAGGGGGCGTCGCTCGCCGATGTACTGCGCCCGGCCGTGGACCACGGAGACGTGCAGGCCGCACAGGTCGCAGCGGAGGCGGTGACCCGGCTGCTGGAGGCGATCGGCCTCGGCGGGGCCTCCGCTGACACGGTATCGGCGGGCGATGTACCGGGCGCCGTCCCGTTGGGCGCCGGAGCCACGGACGGCACCTGGGTCGCGCCGGACGGACGCCACCGCGTCGGCGTCCTCACCGGCCGTTGGGCCAAACCCGCCGCCGAGTACATCGGAGAGGGCGCCCGGGAAGCCGCCAGGCGGACCCGGATCGCGGCCCTGCAGGATGAACTCTCGCTCCTGTGGCAGGAGTCGGCCGATGCCGACGCGCAGGCACAGGCCCTGGCGACCCGTCGTCGTACGCTCGACTCCGAGCTGGCAGCCGTGCCCGACGACGCGCCCCTGATCCGGGCGCACGCCGACGCCGCGGCTGCCGCCGACACCATGCGCCGGGCACGGACCCGGTGCGACGAGCGGGCCGCCGAGGTGACGGCCGCAGCCGAGCGGGCAGAGGCGGCCGCCGCCGAACTGCACGAGACCTCGGCCGATCTGGGGCTGCCCCCGGACCGGCCGGCGCTGGCCTCCGTACGGCAGGCCCTGGCCGAACTCGATGTCGTCCTGGCCGGACTCTGGCCCGCACTCCGCGAGCGGAGCGAGGCCTCCCGGCAGGCGGACGACGAACGCGAAGAGGCGGTCCGGGCAGGGGAGCGGACCGCCGAACTCGCCGTTCGTGCGGAGGAGGCCGCCCGTGAGGCGGCAGCCGCGGACGAGCGACTGGCCACGCTGCGTTCGACCGTCGGCGCCGCCGTCGCAGAGCTGGAGCGGCTGCTCGCGGAGACCGCAGAAGCCCTGCGCGGCTGCGCCGCCGACCTGGAGCGCGCCCAGGACCGGCACACGGAGGCGGACCGACGGGCCAGCCGGGCCGAGGGCAGCATCGAACAGCTGGAGAAGGCCGTCACCGAATCCGCCGCGACGCGCTCCGAGGCCATTGCCGCGCTCCAGCGCTTCACGGCCACAGGACTGATCGCCGTCGCACTTCCGGATCTCGCCGTACCGGCCGCGGACGACGGCCCGTGGGCCCCCACCCCAGCCATCGCCCTGGCCCGTGCCCTCGAATCGGAGCTGTCGACGACCGACGACTCCGACGGCGCGTGGGAACGTGTGCAGAGGCGTCTGAGCGAGGAGTTCAAAACCCTCCAGGACGCACTCTCACGGCACGGCAACACCGCCTCGGCCCGCATGGTCGAGGACGGGATGATCGTCGATGTCGTCTACCAGGGCCGTGAGCGAGCCGTGCCCGAACTCGCCGAGGCCCTGGCGGTCGAGGTCGGCGAACTCACCCGGATCCTCTCCGCACACGAGCGTGAGATCCTCGAAACCCACCTCATCACCGAGGTGGCCGGCACGCTCCAGGAGCTGATCGCAGCTGCCGAGCGGCAGGTGCTGGCCATGAACGCCGAGCTGGAGGAACGGCCCACTTCCACCGGTATGAGGCTGCGCCTGGTGTGGCGGCCCTCCCGCAAGGCTCCGGTCGGCCTTGCCCAGGCCCGCAGCCGCCTGCTGCAGACCGCTGATGCCTGGACGGCCGAGGACCGGGCCGCGGTCGGTGAGTTCCTGCAGGCGCAGATCGCCCGCCAGCAGAGCGAGGACGCGGCGGGCAGCTGGCTGGAGCACCTCACTGCCGCCCTCGACCACCGGTCCTGGCACGAGTTCGCCGTCGAGCGTCAGCAGCACGGCCGCTGGGTACCGGCCACCGGGCCCGCTTCCGGAGGCGAACGCGTCCTGGCCGTGTCCGTTCCCTTGTTCGCCGCCGCCTCCTCGCACTATGCGAGCGCGGGCAGTCCGTACGCGCCACGCCTGGTGACCCTGGACGAGGCGTTCGCGGGTGTGGACGACGACTCGCGTGCCAAGTGCCTCGGCCTCCTGCATGCCTTCGATCTGGATGTGGTCATGACCAGCGAGCGGGAGTGGGCCTGTTATCCGCAGGTGCCGGGCATCGCCATCGCCCAGCTCGCGCGCGTCGACGAGGTGGCCGCTGTCCTGGTCACCCGCTGGGAGTGGGACGGCACGGCCCGCACGCGCCGCGCGGACCCGGTGCGTCCGGTCGACCCGGAGCCCCTGTGGGCGTGAGCGGTCCGCCGGTGGACGGAGCGCGCCTGCGCCGGCTCCTCGGCGGCGCGGATCTGGCCTGGCTGGTGGAGCGGGTACGCCGACGGCTGGAGCGCGGGCAGCCCCTCACCGGTGTCGTCACGCTGGCGACGCCGACCCCGGCCGAGCGGGCCGCGGCCGAGAGACTACTGGGCCGGTCGCCGGGTGCCGGCAGGGCGCTGACGGTCCGGCTCGACACCGTGGACGCCGTGCTGGTCAGATCAGGCATCAGTCCGGAAGGCCTGGAGGCGGCCGTGACGGTGCTCACCGGGCGGATCGTCCCCCTCGACGAGGTCCGTCGGAGCGAGGGACAGGCCTGGAGGCAGGCATACGCACCTCTCACCGTGCTGGCCGAAGACCTCCCGGCGCTCGCAGCCTGGGCCGTTCGGGTCCGTGACGACGGACTGGTACGCCGTCTCGCACGTACTCCTGACGCCGCCCGTCCGCTGGTGGAGCGGACTGTCCGTGTCCTGCGAGAGCTGCCTGTCGAACCCGCACGGTCGCTGTCGGTGTTCGCCGCGGACATCCTGGGGAGTGCCCACGCGCTCGACGACGGCATGCCGGTGGCCACCCTCGCCCTCTCCGGCGCCCGCGCTCTGACCGGCCACCCCGAGGGAGCGGGAGCCGCTTGGCGGCGGGCCGCGTGGGCTTCCGCCGGCCTCCTCCGGGACGACGTCTCCTCGACGGTGCTCACCCTCAACCTGCGGGGGATCGCAGCCCTGGACTGGATGGCCGCGGTGGGTGAACCGTGCGTACTCACCCTGCGTCAGCTCGCCCACCGTCCGCCGCGGACGGCACCGCCCGTGGTCCACATCTGTGAGAACCCCGCGGTCCTTTCGGCCGCGGCGGACCATCTCGGACCGGCTGCACGACCGCTGGTCTGTGTCCAGGGCCAGCCGTCGGCAGCCGCCCTGACCCTCCTCGCCCGCCTGCACGAGCTCGGTGCTGCATTCCGCTACCACGGCGACTTCGACTGGGGCGGTCTACGCATCGCGACGACGTTGTCCGGACACCTACCTTGGACGCCCTGGCGCTACACGGCCGACGCCTACCGCGAGGCGGTAGCAGCCGCTGGACCTGATCTGCGGCCGTTGGAGGGGAAACCGGCGCTGTCGCCGTGGGACCCGGACCTGGCACGTGCTCTGGCCGAGCACGCCCTGCGGGTCGAGGAGGAGGCGGTCCTGGACGTACTGCTGACGGATCTCGCGGGCTGAAAACCGGCAGGGGTGTGCGGGTTCTGCGAGGGTTCCCGAGATCCGCGAAGTCGAGAGTCGGGCTTGGTTGGCTCATGGTGGCACAGGTGTGACACACGCTGTGACCTGGGAATTCGAGAGGCGTGGCGCCTGTGGTGCCATATTGGCTCGACGTGGCGCCATGTGTGTGTCATGCTGGAGGCATGGACCTCACGCCCTATGTCGCCAGCCTTCGGAACGAGCTCGCGGTTGCCGCCGAAGCGGGTGGCGAAGAAGCTCGCGCTCTCGCCGAGCGCATCACCGCGCCCCTGGAGTCGGCCACCCGACTCATCCTGTTGAGCGCCCTGTCGGACGCCATGGGTGAGGTCACCCGGGATCTCGCACCGGGGTCGGTCGACGTGCGCTTGCGAGGGCTCGAACCCGAGTTCGTCGTGACCGCGCCACCGAGGGAGGAGTCCTTCGCGGTGCAGGGATTCGAGGAGATGCACGCCCCGTCCGCCGTCCCGCCCGTGCCGGAAGGGGAGGACAGCAGCACCGCACGCATCAACCTCCGACTTCCCGGCCACGTCAAGACGCGCGCGGAGCAGGCGGCCGCGCGGGAAGGTCTCTCACTCAACGCCTGGCTCGTCAGGGCCGTTTCCGGTGCGCTGGAGCCCGGCGGGGGACGCCAGGGCGACACATCGGCGCCCCGGCGCAGCAGTGGCGGCAAGAGCTTCACGGGCTGGGTGAGCTAGGCAGCGGCGGGGCCGCAGCCCGGCCCCGCGGCACCACGTCGGCGGGCGAGAGGCCGATCACTCTCGCGACATCTTCACGTCCCCGCAGCGGGGGCGACCACCAGACTCACGAGGACGGGACAGCCATGCCTTCATACGAGACCGACGGACCCATCACCGCGACCATCCACGTCGAGGTCGGAGTCGCCCGGATCAGTGCCACGGACCGCACCGACACGGTGGTCGAGATCCATCCCCGCACCGCCGGCAACAAGGACGACATCCGCGCCGCCGAGGAGACCAAGGTCGAGTTCGACGACGGCACGCTGACGATCCGCACCCCGAAGGCGCGCGGTCTGTTCAGCGCTCGCGGGTCGGTCACCGTCGATGTCGCGCTGCCCCAGGGCTCGCGGCTCCTCGGAACGCTGGAGCTGGGCGACATCAGCTGCAAGGGGACGCTGGGCGAGTGCGAGGTCCGCACCAGCGCCGGCCACATCCGGCTCGACCAGGCCGGCCCGGTGCGGCTGAGGACGCAGCACGGAAACGTGCAGCTGGACACGGCGGCGGGCGATGTCGACATCACCACCGGATCGGGCGAGGTCCGGGTCCGCACGGTCGCCGGCAGGGCCGACATCAAGAACTCCAACGGCAACACGTGGCTGGAGGACGTGGCGGGCGATCTGCGGCTGAAGGTCGCCAACGGAAACATCACGGTCGGCCGCGCCCAAGGGTCGGTGTCGTCGAAGAGCTCGAACGGCAGCGTACGCGTCGAGGAAGTGGCGCGCGGCACCGTGGAGCTCCAGACCAAGGCAGGCAACATCGAAGTCGGGATCCGCCAGGGGACTGCCGCCTGGCTCGACATCAACTCCCAGGCGGGAACGGTCCACAGCACCCTCGGCTCCGCCGAAGGCCCCGCAGAGGGCGCGGAGACCGTCAAGGTGCACGCGAGGACCAGCCTCGGTGACATCACCATCCAGCGTGCGCACGGTGTCTGACGCCAGAGCTCTGCCTCGCGACAGCTGCGAGATGGAGGGGGAACGTATGAGCGCCGCGACCGGACAGATGGCCCCGCCCAAGGGGATCAGCGCAGTCGGCCTGCGCAAATCGTACGGCGAGAAGGTCGTACTCGACGGGATCGACTTACATGTACCGGCGGGTACGATCTTCGCGCTGCTCGGTCCGAACGGCGCGGGAAAGACCACCACGGTCCAGATCCTCTCCACGCTCATCGCCGCCGACGGTGGCGAGGCGACCGTGGTGGGGCACTCGCTGGAGCGGAGCGCGGATGCCATTCGTGCCCGGATCGGTGTCACCGGCCAGTTCGCGGCAGTGGACGGGCTGCTGACCGCCGAGGAGAACATGCTCCTCATGGCGGACCTGCACCACCTGGACCGTGCCGAGGGCAGGCGCCGCACCGCCGAGTTACTCCGACAGTTCGAACTCACCGACGTGGCCACCAAGATGGCCTCCACCTTCTCCGGCGGTATGCGCCGCAAGCTGGACCTCGCGATGACCCTCGTCGGCAACCCGAGCCTGATCTTCCTCGACGAGCCGACCACCGGCCTCGACCCGCGCAGCCGCCGCACCATGTGGCACCTGATCCAGCAGCTCACCGCCCAGGGCGTGACCATCTTCCTCACCACGCAGTACCTGGAGGAGGCCGACCAGCTCGCGGACCGGATCGCCGTCCTCGACAGGGGCAAGATCGTCGCCGAGGGCACCGCGGACGAGCTCAAGCGCCGTATCCCCGGCGGGCACATCCGCCTCCAGTTCTCCGACCCGTCCGGCCTCGACGCCGCCGCCCGCAGGCTCGCCCTGGCTCCCGCCGACCGGGACGAGGAGAAGCTCGCCCTGCGGATCCCGAGCGACGGCAGCATCCCCGCGCTGCGTGCCGTGCTCGACCTGCTGGAGAGCGCCGGTGTCGAGGCGGACGCACTGACCGTGCACACGCCCGACCTGGACGACGTCTTCCTCGCCCTCACCGGTGACGGGTCCCGCCACCACGCCGCCACCGTTTCCGACCCGGCCGACACGGTTCCGGAGGCCCGCCGATGAGCACCACGTACGCGATGCGCGACTCGATGACGATGCTGCGCCGCAACCTCAAGCACGCCCAGCGCTACCCCTCGATGACCATCTCGATCGTCGCGATGCCGATCCTGATGCTCCTGCTGTTCGTGTACGTCTTCGGCGGTGCGCTCGGCGCCGGCATCGAACTGCCGGGCGGCGGTACGGGCGACCGCGGCGACTACACCAACTTCGTGGCCCCCGGCATCCTCCTGATGGCCGCCACCGCCGGCGCGGTCTCGACTGCCGTCTCGGTCTGCACGGACATGACCGAAGGCATCATCAACCGCTTCCGGACCATGTCGATATCGCGGTCCTCCGTGCTGACCGGGCACGTCGTGGGCAATGTCATCCAGACCATGATCAGCCTGGTCCTGGTCATCGGTGTCGCCCTCCTCGTGGGCTTCCGGCCCAGCGCCACGGTCGTCGAGTGGCTCGCCGCCGTCGGTATCCTGACCCTGCTCGCCTTCGGCCTCAGCTGGCTGTCCGCGGCGATCGGCCTGGGCGCCGGCAGTGTGGAGGCGGCCAGCAACGCGCCCATGCCGCTGACCTTCCTGCCCTTCCTCGGCAGCGCGATCGTCCCGCCGGAGTCCATGCCGGTCGGACTGCGCTGGTTCGCCGAGTACCAGCCCTTCACCCCGATGACCGACACCGTCCGCGGCCTGCTCATGGGCACGGAGATCGGCAACAGCGCCTGGCTAGCGCTCGGTTGGGGCATCGTCCTCAGCGCCTTCGGCTACCTGTGGTCCCGCTCGGCCTTCAACCGCGAGGTGAAGATCTAGGCCGTCTCTTTCGGATCTTGCCGGGCCCGCGACGCCCGGCACCGCACCCGGCCGCGTTGTCGGGGCGCCCGAGTACGT
>NZ_JBSGZP010000071.1:0-17538 GCF_053611065.1 Streptomyces sp. NPDC054840 | reverse complement strand
CCCCGGCACCCGCCGAGCCGGCGCCCACCGAGGGCGCGGCCGCCAAGGGCAACCCCAAGGACGCGGTGGACTCCGGCGCCGAACGCCCCACCGCAGCACTGCCCTTCGACATGCCCGCGCCGGCCGCCCTGCGCTCGGGCGCGGCGGGCAAGAAGCTGGTGTTCGCCCACTACTTCACCCCCTACCCGCTCTCCCTCGACAACGCGGCCGCGGACCGGGACTACTACACCCGCAACTACCTGAACCCCGAAGGCGAGAGCGGGAAGCACGGCCGCTACGGCGGCCTGCTGCGCGACCGACCGCTGCCCGTGCCCCCCAAGAGCGGCGACTGGGAGTACGCCAACCTCCAGCAGGAGGTGCGCACGGCCCGCGCGGCGGGCATCGACGGCTTCACCCTCGACCTGCTCTCCCTCTCCGGCAAGAACTGGGACCGCAGCAACCTGCTGATGGCGGCCGCCCGTTCGGTGGACCCGGCCTTCAAGATCCTGCTGATGCCGGACATGACCTCCCTGAGGACCGACGACCCCGCCGTGCTCGCCGAGGCGCTCGCCACCCTCGCCGACGCCTCCGCCGCGCACCGGCTCCCCGACGGGCGCCTCGTGGTCTCCCCCTTCAAGGCGGAGGAGAAGAGCGTCACCTGGTGGACCGAGGTCATCGCCCTCCTGAAGTCCGAGCACGGCATCCGCACCGCTTTCGTCCCGCTCTTCCTCGACTTCGGCGCCCACAGCGGCGAGTTCGCCCCGATCAGCCACGGCTTCTCCGAGTGGGGCAGCCGCAGCTACGTCGGCCAGGAGAGTTCCACACGCGACGTCCAGCGGGCCCACGACATGGGCAAGATCTGGATGCAGCCGGTGTCGGTCCAGGACGCGCGCCCCAACCAGGGCATCTACGACGAGGCGGGAAACACCGCGACCCTGCGCTCCACCTGGACGCACGCCATCGACGACGGCGCCGACTGGGTGCAGCTCACCACCTGGAACGACTACTCGGAGGGCAGCCAGTTCGCACCCTCCCTGCACAACGGCCACGCGTATCTGGACCTGACCTCGTACTACCTCACCAAGTTCAAGACGGGCAGCTGGCCGAAAATCGTCCGCGACACCCTCTACCTCTCCGCGCGCACGCAGTTCGCTGACGCCGACCCGACGGGTGACCAGTCGCTGGTGATGTCGCTCCGCAAGGGGAGCGCCCCGCCCCAGGACAAGGTGGAGGTGCTCAGCTTCCTCACCGGGGCCGGATCCGTCCGCACGACCGTCGGCCCCGTGGGCGGCAGTTACGAGGCTCCCGCCGGGATCCACTCGCAGCTGCTGCCGCTGAAGGCGGGTACCAGCTCGGCGCAGGTCGTCCGGGACGGGAAGGCCGGGGTGAAGGTCGACCTGCCGTACCGGGTGGACCACAAGGTGGAGGTGCAGGACCTCCAGTACTACGCGGCGACCAGCGGCCGGGCCTCCTAGTCCTGTGACAGACATCCCCGCCCTGCTCCGCCCGGGCCGGCGCGCCGCGCACGGCCCCGCCGTGCGCGAGCCGCTCGGACGGGCGCCGTGCCTTCGGCGGCGGCGGTGGTGGTCTACCGGAGCCGAGCACGGCGGGAGATGATCCGCAGGACAGCCGCGCCGCGCCCCAGGAGGAGCAGTGACCGAGCCGCTACGTCCCGCCGGGTCCGCCCAGGAGTTCCCCGGCGGGCCCGCCCTGTTCCGCCTGGACCCCCGCGTCGCCCATCTGAACCACGGCTCCTTCGGCGCGGTGCCCGTCCCCGTCCAGGAGGCCCAGTCCGCACTCCGCGCCGAGGTCCACGCCGACCCCGACGCCTTCTTCGCCGCCGTCCCCGACCGCCTCGCCGGGGCCCGTACCCGGATCGCCGCGCACCTCGGCGCCGACCCCGACGGGATCGCCTTCATCGCCAACGCCACCGAGGGCGCCAACCTCGCCCTGGACGCCGTCCCGCTCGCCGACGGCGACGAGATCCTGGTCACCGACCACGGCTACGGCACCGTCGTCGCGGCCGCCGCCCGCCGCGCCCCCGTCACCACGGTGGCCCTGGACCCAGACCTGCCCGACGAGGACGCCGTACGGGAGACCGTGCTGGCCGCACTGACCCCCCGTACGAGGGTGGCCGTACTCGACCACGTCAGCTCGCCCACCGCCCGGATCATCGCCTCGCCCAGGCTCCTCGCGGACCTGCGCGCCCGTGGGATCACCACCGTGGTCGACGGCGCCCACGCCCCGGGCATGCTCGCCGACCCCCTCGCGGGCGGCGCCGACTTCTGGTTCGGCAACCTCCACAAATGGGGCTACGCGCCGTCCGGCAGCGCCGTCCTGGCCGTCGCCCCGCAGCACCGCCGCCGGATCCGGGCCCTCGTACCGTCCTGGGAGGACCAGCACGGTTTCCCGCGTTCCGTCGAGAACCGCGCCACCGCCGACTACACCGGCTGGCTCGCCGCCCCCGACGGGCTCGACCTCCTCGAACGCCTCGACGCGGCCAAGGTCCGGGCCCACAACAGCGCGCTGGCCGCCCACGGCGCGGCCCTGCTCTCCGAGCTCCCGGGGCTCACCCCGCTCCCGCACGGCGAGGCCCTCGCCATGCGCACCCTGCGCCTGCCGCCCGGGGTCGCCGAGACCCCGGACGGGGCCCGCGAGCTGCGTGAGCGGATCGCTGCCGAGCAGGGCATCCGGGTGCTGATCTGGCCCTGGCCGGGCGGCGGCGGCATCCGTGTCTGCGGCCAGATCTACAACCGACCCGAGGAGTACGAACGCCTCGCCGCCGTCCTGCCGCCCTACCTCAGCCCCGCCTGAGCAAGTACGTGTCCATGATCCAGCCCTTGCGGGCGCGGGCCTCGGTGCGCAGTTCCTCGATCCGCCCGGCGACCTCCGCGAGCCTGCCCGAGACCAGGATCTCGTCCGGGGTGCCGACGTAGGCCCCCCAGTAGATGAAGAGGTCCTGGTCCAGGTGGGCGGTGAAGGCGTGCCGCGCGTCCAGCATCACCACCACGTCGTCCACGTCCTGCGGCCAGGCCTCGGCCAGCCTGCGCCCGGTGGTGATCTGGACGGGACGCCCGACCCGGTTCAGGTTGGTCCGGTGCCGCGCCAGCAGTGCCGAGATGCTGCTGATGCCGGGCACGACCTCGTGCTCGAAGGCCACCCGGCCGTGCTCCAGCACCTCGTCGAGGATCGCGAGCGTGGAGTCGTAGAGGGAGGGATCGCCCCAGACCAGGAACGCCCCGGTCTCGCCGTCCGCCAGATCCTCCGCGATGAAACGCTCGAAGAGCTCGGCCCGCGCACTGCGCCAGCCGTCCACCGTCGGGGTGTAGTCGGCGGGCGTCCGGTCCCGGTCCGGGTCGCGGCCCTCCACCAGCCGGTGGCCGGGACGGGCGTGCGCGTCGAGCATCGCGCGCCGCAGCCCGGTCAGATCCGCCTTCTCCTCGCCCTTCTCCAGGATGAGGAATGCGTCCGCCGCGCCGATCGCCCTGACCGCCTGGAGGGTCAGATGGTCCGGGTCGCCCGCGCCTATGCCGATCACTGAGAACTTCTTCACCGGGCTATTGTGCCCATCATGCGAGCCGCCCTGTTCGTCACCTGCGTCAATGACGCGCTCTACCCGCGGACCGGCATCGCCGTCGTACGCCTCCTGGAGCGGCTCGGGGTCGGTGTGGACTTCCCGGCGGCCCAGAGCTGCTGCGGGCAGCCGCAGTACAACACCGGCTACCGGTACGAGACCGAACCGCTGATGCGGCGCACCGCGCGGGCCTTCGCGGGACACGCATACGTGGTCACCCCCTCCGGATCCTGCGCCGCGATGATCCGCGAGCACTACCCGCGCATCGGCCGGAAGGCGGCGGCGGAGGGGCGCGGAAGCGAGCTCGCCGAGGCGGCCGCCGCGCTCGCGCCGCGCGTGTACGAGCTGACCGAGTTCCTGGTCGACGTGCTCGGGGTGACCGACGTAGGCGCGTACTTCCCGCACACCGTCACCTACCACCCCTCCTGTCACGGCCTGCGCGGCCTGGGACTCGCGGACCGGCCGCGGCGACTGCTGGCCGCGGTCAGGGGCCTGGACCTGGTCGAGCTGCCGGGCGCCGAGGAGTGCTGCGGCTTCGGCGGCACCTTCGCCGTCAAGAACCCGGACGTCTCGACCGCCATGGGCACCGACAAGATCACGGCAGCGGCCGGCACCGGCGCCCAGGTGCTGTGCGGCGCCGACAACTCCTGCCTCGCCCACCTGGGCGGCCTGCTCCGCCGCGCGGACAGCCCGATGCGGGCCCTGCACCTCGCCGAGATCCTGGCCGCCACCGAGGAGGAACCGCTGTCATGACGGGCACGTACCTGGGCATGCCCGCCTTTCCCGAGGCGGCCCGCGAAGCCGTACGGGACGAGGTGCTGCGCGCCAACCTCCGGCACGCCACGCACACCATCCGCGACAAACGCGCACGGGCCGTCGCCGAGCTCGCCGACTGGGACCGGCTGCGCGCCGCGGGCAAGGCCGTCAAGGACCACACGCTGCGCCATCTCGACCGCTACCTGCTCCAGTTGGAGGAAGCGGTCACAGCGGCCGGTGGCACCGTGCACTGGGCCGCAGACGCCGACGAGGCCAACCGGATCGTCACGCAACTGGTCCGTGCCACCGGCGAGCGCGAGGTCGTCAAGGTCAAGTCCATGGCCACCCAGGAGATCGGACTCAACGAGGCCCTGGAGGCCGCCGGGATCGCCGCGTACGAGACCGACCTGGCCGAACTCATCGTGCAGCTCGGTCACGACCGCCCCTCCCACATCCTGGTCCCGGCCATCCACCGCAACCGGGCCGAGATCCGCGACATCTTCCGCACCGAGATGCGCCGGTGGGGACGGCCGGCGCCCGCACCGCTCGGCGACGACCCCCGGGAACTCGCCGAGGCGGCGCGCCTGCACCTGCGCGAGAAGTTCCTGCGCGCCAAGGTCGCCGTCTCCGGGGCCAACTTCATGATCGCCGAGACCGGCACGATGGTCGTCCTGGAGTCCGAGGGGAACGGCCGGATGCCTCACCCTGCCCGAGACCCTGATTTCCGTCGTCGGCATCGAGAAGGTCGTCCCGACCTTCCGCGACCTGGAGATCTTCCTCCAGACACTGCCCCGCTCCTCGACGGCCGAACGGATGAACCCGTACACGACGATGTGGACCGGGCTGGGCCCGTCGGGAGGGGCGGACGGTGACGGGCCCGCCGCCTTCCATCTCGTCCTCCTCGACAACGGCCGCACCGACACCCTCGCCGACGAGACCGGCCGGCAGGCCCTGCGCTGCATCCGCTGCTCCGCCTGCCTCAACGTCTGCCCGGTCTACGAACGCGCCGGCGGCCACGCCTACGGCTCCGTCTACCCCGGCCCCATCGGCGCCATCCTCAGCCCCCAACTCCGCGGCACCGGAAGTGAGATCGACGCCTCACTGCCCTACGCCTCCACCCTGTGCGGAGCCTGCTACCAGGTCTGCCCGGTAGCCATCGACATTCCCGAGGTCCTCGTCCACCTCCGCGAACGGGTCGTCCAGGGCGGCCCGGTGACCCGCGACGGCATCCGCGTCACCCTCCGCCCCGCCGACGGCCACACCGCCGAGCGGGCCGCCATGCGCGCCGCCCGGCTGCTCCTGGACCACCCGGGGGCCCTGCGCGCGGGGGAGCGCCTGCTGGCCAGGGCCCGCCGGCTGGCCCCCCGGCGGCTCCCCGGGGCCGGCCGGGCCTGGACCGACAGCCGCGAACTGCCCACCGTGGCGCCGCAGTCCTTCCGCGACTGGTGGGCCCGGGAACGGAGCACCCCGCGATGAGCAGCAAGGACCGCATCCTGGGCCGGATCCGCCGGGCGCTGCCCGACGGCCCCGCCGCGGAGATCCCCCGTGACTACCTCCACGTCCACGGCGTCCGCACCCCGGCGGAGCGGGTGGACCTGCTCGCCGCCCACCTCACCGAGTACCGGGCCGTCGTCCACCGCACCGACGGGCGGGAACTCCCCGCACTGCTGACGCGGCTGCTCGCCGAGCGGGGCGCCCGGTCGGTGCTCGTCCCGCCCGGCCTGCCCCCGCACTGGCTCCCGGCCGGGGGTCCCACCCGCGTACCCGACCGGGAGGCCTCCACCCCGTACGAACTGGACCGGGTCGACAGCGTGGTCACCGGCTGCGCCCTGGCCGTCGCCGAGACCGGCACGATCGTCCTCGACGGCGGCCCCGACCAGGGCCGGCGCCGCATCACCCTGATCCCGGACCACCACATCTGTGTGATCCGGGTCCCGGACCAGGTGGTGGACTCCGTCCCGCAGGCCCTGCCCCTCCTCGACCCCACCCGCCCCCTGACCTGGATCTCCGGCCCCTCCGCCACCAGCGACATCGAACTCGACCGGGTGGAGGGCGTCCACGGCCCCCGCCGACTGGACGTGATCCTGCTGGCGGCGGCGCCCGGGACACAATGAGGGCATGCCATCGCACATCGCCCTCACGGCCCTCCTCGTCCGCGACTACGACGAGGCCATCGACTTCTACACCCGCGCCCTCGGCTTCGACCTCGCCGAGGACACCGCACGCCCCGACGGCTCCCGCTGGGTCGTGGTCCGCCCGCCGGGCGCCACGGAATCCGCGCTCCTCCTGGCCCGGGCCAAGGACGACGCCCAGCGCTCCCGCGTCGGCGACCAGACCGGCGGCCGCGTCGGTCACTTCCTCCACACCGACGACTTCGCCCGCGAGCACGCCCGGATGACCGCCGAAGGCGTCCGCTTCCTGGAGGAGCCGCGCCATGAGGCGTACGGCTCCGTCGCCGTCTTCGAAGATCTGTACGGCAACCGCTGGGACCTCCTCCAGCCCGCCGCCTAACCCCCCAGCCTCGGCGCCTCCCGCGCGGCATCGACGGCCGGGCTCCCGGCCGCCACCCGGTCGGCCAGCTCCCCGGCCCAGCGGACCAGGCCCGGCACGTCGACCCCGTACGGGCCCCCGTCCAGCCCCTCGATCCCGGCGACCCCGCGCCGCAGCAGCCGCGCCCCGCCGACCATGTTGCCGCGCGCGGCGTGCGTCAAACCGACGGCGAGCTGCGCGAGCCCCCGCCAGAGCGGGGCCGCAGCCTCGGGCCCCGACTTCCAGGCGTCCTCGAACACCTCGTGCGCGTGGAACGGCATCCCGGCGTCCAACAGCCGCTGCGCCTCCCGCAGGGTTTCCCCGGGGGAGCGCACCACCCCCTCGGCCTGCCGCTCCACCCCGGCCACCCCGTAGGCGAGCGGCCGCCCCAGCCCATCCCTGGGCCGCGCACTGCGCGCCCGCCCGTCGACATCCCGATCCCGTGCGTTCACGACCCCATCCTCCCCCTCGCCGATTACCCGTGCATGCACACCCCTCGGCGTGGGGTAATGTTCTGCATGTGCCGCCGGGCAGGGGGAAACCCCAGGTCGCAGGCACAACGGGACGTGGCGCAGCTTGGTAGCGCACTTGACTGGGGGTCAAGGGGTCGCAGGTTCAAATCCTGTCGTCCCGACTTTTTTAAGTCGCAGGTCAGAGGCCGTATCGGATGCATCCGATACGGCCTCAGGTCGTTTTGGGGGACCAGTCGGAAACCGAGCCGGTCCGAGCGGATGAGACCGCGACCATTGCCGTGAGTGGCAGCGAACGAAGTGCACGGAGCACCATGAGGTGCGCCGACAGTGTGGCACCAGCTGCCGTGATCTGGCCGGCGTCGGGGTGCAGGTAGCGCTCGGTGGTGGTCAGTGAGCCGTGTCCGGCGATCTTGCACTCCCCGCCGGCCGCCGCCGGTCAGAGCGCGATCAGCGAGCGCCACAGCTGCGTGCGGCTGACGCCGTGGTGCTGGGCGAGGGCGAGCCGCGTGGGTCTGGATGACTCGCAGCCGGGTGAGCACAAGTTCGTCGGGGAAGCGGAGACTCGGGTGGGGCTTTGACGGCTCTTGACCTGGGAGGGGAGGCGCGTGGCGGGTCTGCCGTCTGCCGTTGTGCGGGCTCTTCGCGATCTGGACGCGGCGATGATCCAGATGGTCGGAGTGCTGCCGCGGATGGCCGCCAAGGCGGCCGAACCGCTCAGCGCCATCGACAGGTTGGCCGTCATCTCCACCGACGGCGCGAAGTGGCTGTCCCGCACCGCCGCCGAGAACATCGCCCAGGGCATGGAACCGCTCAGCTCACCCACGGGCGTCGACCTGCCCCCGCTCCTCAAGAGCCTCACCGCGAGCACGTCGGCGACGTCTCCGGAGCCCGTCCCGGCGAACGGCAAGATCGCGAGCAGCGACTGACGCCGACGCCGGGTGTCATCCCCGTCAGGCGTGTCGTCCGACTCCCGGAAATCCCGAACAGCCCGAAGATCCGTGTCAGCCGGTGGCGGCGAGTTCGCCACTCAGGGTCTGGTGCAAACGGGCGCTGGGCTCGTTCAGGCCCGTGATCCGGACGCTCTTGCCGCGCTGTGCGTACCGGTGCTCGATCGCGTCCAGTGCGGCGACCGAGGAGGCGTCCCAGATGTGCGCGCCGGACAGGTCGATGACGACCGCGTCGGGGTCGCCGGCGTAGTCGAAGCGGCCCACGAGCTCATTGGAGAAGGCGAAGAACAGCTCTCCCGTGACGGTGTAGACGACCCGGCCGCCGTCCGCGTCCGTGACCGCTGTGACATCGGCGAGCGTGGCGACTCGCTTGGCGAAGACGACCACCGCCGTGACGGATCCCGCCACGACGCCCACGGCGAGGTTGTGGGTGGTGACCACGCAGGCCACGGTCACCGCCATGACGGTGAGCTCGCCCGCAGGCATCCGCCTCAGCGTCGCGGGCGCGACGGAATGCCAGTCGAAGGTCGCGAAGCAGACCATGACCATGACGGCGACCAGGGCCGCCATCGGGATGTCGGAGACGACCGGGCCGAAGACGATGCACAACACCATCAGGAACACGCCCGCGAGGAAGGTGGAAAGCCGGGTCCGGGCGCCGGAGACCTTCACGTTGATCATGGTCTGGCCGATCATCGCGCAGCCGCCCATGCCCCCGAGGAAGCCGGTCACGATGTTCGCGACGCCCTGTCCGATGGACTCCCGGGTCTTGGAGGACCGGGTGTCGGTGATCTCGTCGACCAGCTTCGCGGTCATCAGGGACTCCATCAGTCCGACGAGTGCCATGGCGAAGGCGTACGGGGCGACCGTGGTCAGTGTGTCGAGCGTGAACGGCACGTCGGGCAGTCCGGGCCTGGGGAGCGAGGAGGGCAGCGCGCCCTTGTCCCCGACGGTCGGTACCGCGATGCCGGCGGCGACGGTGATCACCGTGAGGATGACGATCGCCACCAGCGGGGCCGGAACGGCGGTGGTGATCCTCGGGAACAGCACCATGAGCGCCAGTCCGGCCGCCAGCAGCGGGTAGACGGCCCACGGCACGTTCCGCAGCTCCGGCACCTGGGCCATGAAGACCAGGATGGCGAGCGAGTTGACGAAGCCGACCATCACCGAGCGCGGGATGAACCGCATGAGCTTGCCCACACCCAGCGCACCGAGCACGATCTGGAACACCCCGGCCAGGATGACCGCGGCCACCAGATACCCGAACCCGTGCTCCCGGTTCAGCGGTGCGATGACCAGGGCCACCGCACCGGTGGCGGCGGAGATCATCGCGGGCCGCCCGCCGACCACGGAGATGGTGACGGCCATGGTGAATGAGGCGAACAGGCCGATCGCCGGATCCACCCCGGCGATGATCGAGAACGAGATCGCCTCCGGGATCAGCGCCAGAGCGACCACCAGCCCGCCCAGCACCTCGGTGCGCAGCACCTTCGGCGAGAGCCAGGACGGGCGGAAGCCGCGCAGCCGCGCGGATATGGACACAACGGAGTGAGGCAAGGGGAGCAGACCTGTCTGGCGGGCGTACGGGGGACGGGGGACGGGGACGGGGGACGGAACGGCCCAAGGTACAGCGCGCTCCCGTGGCGCCCGCCCCGCGCTCGTGGGACTTCGGCACCCGGCGGAATCGAATTCTCCGCTCAGGTCACGCCGGCCACCGCAGGCGCCAGGGCGAACCGTTCGGTGCACCCACGCTCAATCAAACCTGCCCACTCCGTTAACATGTTCGATCTGACAATGTTCACGTTGGACCACGATAAGCGGCCGGAAATTGACATCTACGATATCGCGGGTTCTTTCTCGAATAGGCGAGGGCGCTCGCCCCGCCGCGCGACCTCGACCACGAATCCTGCTGTGGGCCGCGGTGAGCGTGATCGCCGTCGGGTTCCTCGTCGCACTGGAGCTGGCCGCCCGCTGGTACGACGTACCGGGCCCGATCACCGCCCAGGCACGAGAGGTGATCTTCGCCCCCAAGTCGGGGACCGTGCTGTACGCCAGCATGGCGCTGATGATGGTGGTGCTCACCTGGCGACAGCGGTTCATCGGGCTGGCCGCCGCGATCGGCATCGACCTCGTCTTCTGGCTCGTGCGGTGGGCGGTCGGCGCCCAGATGATGTTCGGCACCGGCGCGCTGTGGGTGACCCTGGCCTGGGCCGTCATCGCCGTCACGCGCCGCACCGGCCGGGAGCGGCTGCTGCTGCTCAAAGGCGTCGGGCTGGCCTTGCTGCTGGTGACCGGCCGCAAGACCGGCTACACCTGGCTGTTCATCACGTCCAAGTCCCGCCCGACGGTGCTCGACCAGTACGTCGCGACCGCCGATCACGCGCTGGGCAACCCGTCGTGGGTGGCGGGCCGGATCGTCGAGGCCACCGGCACGGTCGGCTTCCGTGTCCTTGAGTTCGTCTACATCCAGCTCGCGGTGGCCGCGGTCGCCGTCGCGCTGTACCAGCTGCGCCACGTGGCGGCCCTGCGCCGCTTCCCGAGCCACCATCTGGTGCGGACCTTCCTGGTCATCGGCCTGCTGGGCCCGGGCATCTACATGATCTTCCCGGTGGTCGGGCCGATCTTCGCCTACGGTGCCGACGGCGGGCAGTGGGCGGTGGCCGACCTGTGGCCGAACACGCCGCCACCGCTCGGCGCCCCCGGCCCGATGCCCTTCGACGAGTTCACCCCGCGTAACTGCATGCCCAGCCTGCACACGGCGTGGGCCACCGCGATCTTCATCCATTCCCGCAAGGCCCCCCGGGCCCTGCGCTACGCGGGCACCTTCTGGCTGATCGCCACGCTCGGCGCGACGCTGGGCTTCGGCTACCACTACGGCGCGGACATCATCGCCGGCGTGGTGTTCACGGTCACGATCGAGACGGCACTGCGCTCGCTCGCCCGCGGCTGGGACCGGCCCGGCATGGTGCTGACCGGCTACGGCTTCGCGGTGTTCGCCGCGTACCTGGTCTCGTACCGCTATCTGTCGACGCAGCTGGCCGCGTACCCATGGGTGTTCGGTCCGCTGCTCCTCCTGGCGATGGGTTCGGTGATCTACGGCTACGTACGGACCACCAGGCTGTGGGAACGGGAGGACGCGGCCGCGGCGGGGGCGCGGGTGCCGGAACCACGACGCGAACAGCAGCCCGAACTGGTGTGAGTGCGCGGTGCGCCGCGACCGGCCGACTCCGCCGTCCCCGCCGAAGGTGGCTCCGGTGGTGCGGGGGCGTGGCTGCGGCGGGGTCAGGCGGCGGGCTTGCCGGGCTGGTCGTGCGTCGAGCAGTGGATGCCGCCGCCGCCCGAGGCGATCGTGTCGATCTTCACCATGACGACGTCCCGCTTGGGGAAGTGCTCCCGCAGGATGCCGCGGGCGCGGTCGTCCGCCTTGCGGTCCCCGAACCGGGGCATGAACACCGAGTCGTTGGCGACGTAGAAATTGGCGTAGGTGCAGACGAAGTCGTCTCCCTCGCCCGTGATCCGGTTCAGGTCGGGCTGCGGCAGGTCGATGACCTCGAAACGGCGGCCACGGGCGTCCGTCGACGTCGACAGGACGGACTTCGCCTGGTCGGCGGAGCGGGACCAGGAGTCCGGCGGAGTGCCGGGGTGGGCGCGGTCCAGCAGGACCACCCCGGGGGCGGTAAAGCGTACGAGGCTGTCCACGTGCGCGTCGGTGATGTCCTCGCCGCGCACGCCGGCCGGCCAGATGACCTTCTGGACGCCCAGGGTCTGCTTGAGCTCGGCCTCGATGGAGTCCCGGGACTTCCCCTTGTTGCGGTTGTCGTTGACGATCGAGCTCTCGGTGACCATCAAGGTGCCCTCACCGTCGGTCTCGAAGGAGCCGCCCTCGGCGACGAGCGGGGCCTGGACCCGGGGGATCTGGTACTGCCGCAGCAGCAGGCGCCCGACCTCGGCGTCGTTCGTGTGCTCCTGCTTGTTGCCCCAGCCGTTGAAGTTGAAGTCGACGCCGACGACCTCGGTGCCCTCTTCGACGAACACAGGAACGGTGTCGCGGGCCCACAGGTCGTCGACGGCCAGGGGAATCACCTCGACGTCGGAGCCGCAGGCCTTCCGGGCCGCGGTCACCTGGTCGGGCCGGGCCATCATGATCACTTCTTCGTAGCCGCCGACGGCCCGCGCGATCCGCGCGATGTCCTCGCGTACGTAGGGCAGGTCCTGCTCCCAGACCGAGGCGAGGGCCGGCCAGGACATGAAGGTGCGGGTGTGGCTCTCCCACTCGGCACCGAACCGGCGCTTTCCGTCAGCGGCGGGCTCGGCGGCGGGCTCGGGGGAGCCGCCGGCGCCGTGGCGCCGGCCCGACTCGGCGGGACCGCAGGCAGCCGCACCGAAGACAGCGGTGCCGATCCCGGCGAAGGTACGGAAGACGGACCGGCGGGTGGGGAGAGCGAACGACACGAGGGAACTCCGATCGGCCCTGTACAAAGGGTGCGCGCTTGCATGCTTATGCACCGAGAACATCCGGTTCGCAGGGGTAAGTACTATGGCCCGGACGTCGTCCACTGTTGCACTGACTGAAATTTCAGTCAATCGACTGCCGCGTCGAGCAGCTCCCGATCGACGGCATCGCCTCCGGCGGCGGCGGAATCCACTGCGCCACCCGGTCCCACCCGGCCGGCGCGGCCGGTCCCGCCCGCGCGGCGCGGCCCCCGCGCCGACCGGCACTCCTGGTGACGGGCCGCGCACATACGCACCCGATCACCCCGGTAGGGTGCGGAGCATGTCGTCTCGTAGTACTCAGATCCTCGAAGCCGCCGCCCGGGTGATCGCCCGGCGCGGTGTGCGCGGGCTGCGCGTAGAGGAACTCGCGGCCGAGGCCGGCGTCTCCACCGCCCTGATCTACTACCACTTCAAGGACCGCACGGGCGTCCTGCGCCAGACGCTGGAGTTCATCAACGACCGCGCCGAGCGCTACACCACCGACCGCGACCCGGACGACCCGCCGCAAACCCCGCGCGAAGAGCTGGAGGAGACCCTCCTGCTGGAGCTCCAGGACACCGTGGAGGTACGGGAGAACAGCTCGGCCTGGGGCGAACTGCGCGCGAGCGCCGTCTTCGACGAGGTCCTGCGCGAGGACCTGGCGCGGGCGACCCTGGTGTGGGTCCAGGAGGTGGCCGCCCTGCTGGGCCAGGTCCGGCCGACGGCGCCGGCCTCCGCCCTGGCCGCTGTCGCCGAGCGGCTCACCGCCCTGCTGGAGGGTCTGAGCATGCGCTGGCTGAGCGGCGGCGTCACGATCGACCACGCGCGCGAGCTGATGCGGGGTGCCATCGAGGCCGAGCTGGCCGGGCTCGGGCAGGGCTGACGTCACCGCCCACTGCGGCGACACCCGCGCCCACACCGCGCCGAAGGCCACCCTGGTCCGGCTCTACCCCGGCCGCACCATCGAGCAGCTCGACCTCGCCCGGCCCGGGACCGGGGGCGGCGGGATCCATAGCGTCACTCACCACCAGCAGCAGCAGCCCGTTCCGTAACCGACACCCGCACAGCACAAGGCGAGGACCAGGGGGACCAGGCGATCGGGGGGCCGTTCCGGGGTGATCCGGAACGGCCCTCCACCGTTTCGTTTCCGGGCACGAACCGGTAAGGGATACCGCCATCCTGGAAAAGCCTTGGACCGCGCGGAGGCAGCCACGGGACACTTCGGTTCCTGCACACCGCCCGCACACGAACGCACAGGGTTGTCATGGGAACGCCTGAACCGCCCGCAAGTCCACCGGGCAAGGGCCCGGTACTCCTCGCACTTCGCTACTACGGACGGGAGTTGGCCCGCCTCCGGTGGCTGACCGCACCCGCGATGCTGCTCCCGGCACTGGGCAACATCGGCATCAACTACATCGCGCCCCTCATCGTCGCCAAGCTCGTCGGCCGCATCGCCGGGGGTGGCAGCACCACCGTCGACGCGATGCTGCCGTTCGTCCTCGCCTTCGCCGGGGTCCTGCTCCTCGCGGAGACGCTGTGGCGCCTCGGCCTGCACTGCCTCAACCGCCTCGACGCCCGCGGCATCGAGCACCTGTACGTCGTCGGCATGGACGAACTGTTCGCCAAGGACGCCGCGTTCTTCCACGACAACTTCGCCGGTTCGCTGACCAAGCGGGTGCTGAGCTTCGCCTCCCGCTTCGAAGAGTTCGTCGACACCCTGACCTTCTCGGTCATGGGCAGCTTCGTACCGCTGGTGTTCGCCTCCGTGGTGCTGTGGCAGTACGACCCGCTGCTCGTCGCCGGACTCCTGGTCCTGATCGCCGTGACCGCGCTGGGTGTGGCGCCGCTGATCCGGCGCCGCCAAGGACTCGTCGCCCAGCGCGAGGAGGCCATCGCGCGGGTGTCGGGCCACGTCGCCGACAGCCTGATGAACATGGACACCGTCCGGGCCTTCGCCGCCGAGGAACGCGAGGCGGCCGAACACCGCTCGCGCGTCGCGGAGTCGCGCCGGCTCACCCTGCGCTCCTGGGACTACGGCAACCTGCGCATCGACACGGTGGTCGCGCCGATGTCCGTACTGACCAACGCGCTGGGCCTGCTGCTCGCCGTCACGCTCGGCGGGGGAGAACACGGCGTGGAGGCGGTCATCGTCGCCTTCACCTACTACGCCAGCGCGACACGCATCATGTTCGAGTTCAACCAGATCTACCGCCGACTGGAGAGCTCGATGACGGAGGCGGCGCAGTTCACCGAACTGCTGCTCACGCCGCCGACCGTACTCGACCCGGCATCGCCCGAGCCGCTGCGGTCGGGGTCCTCCGACGTCCGCTTCGAACGGGTCACCTTCGCCCACGGCGGCGGCAAGCCGCTCTTCGACAGCCTCGACCTGCACGTGCCCGGCGGCTCGAAGATCGGCCTCGTCGGCCGGTCCGGCGGCGGCAAGACCACGCTCACCCGGCTGCTGATGCGCATGACGGACATCGAAGGCGGCCGCATCCTGATCGGCGGTCAGGACATCACCCGACTGCGCCAGGCCGACCTGCGCAGCCTGATCGCCTACGTCCCCCAGGACCCGGCGATGTTCCACCGCACCCTGCGGGACAACATCGCCTTCGCCCGGCCGGACGCGACGGAGGCCGATATCCGCCGCGCGGCCGAGGCGGCACACGTCACGGAGTTCACCGACGCCCTGCCGGACGGCTTCGACACCATGGTGGGCGAACGCGGCGTCAAGCTGTCCGGCGGGCAGCGTCAGCGCGTCGCGCTCGCCCGGGCGATCCTGCGCGACGCGCCGATCCTGCTGCTCGACGAGGCGACCAGCGCGCTGGACTCGGAGAGCGAGATCCTCGTCCAGGAGGCACTGTGGCGGCTCATGGAGGGCCGGACGGCCCTCGTGGTGGCGCACAGGCTGAGTACGGTCGCAACCATGGACCAGCTCGTCGTCCTCGACCGCGGGCGCATCGTCGAGCGTGGCACACACCAGGAGTTGCTCGCCTCGGAGGGTGCCTACGCGAAGCTGTGGCAGCACCAGTCGGGGGGCTTCCTCGACGACACCGCCGCCGCGCGCTCCGACCTCCGCTGACCGCGGGCCGTAGGGTGGCCCGCCCTACCCAGCGCCCGGCGCAGGGCGAGCCCCTACGCCCCGTCCGGCAGAATGATCAATATGACGATCGATGGCCGGGATCCCGACGACTTCCTCCGCCGTTCGCGTGACCGCGTGCGTCCGGACGGGGAACCGGCCGCGGGGACGCGGCGGCGGACCGCGGGCCTGCCGCGCGAGGGGGGCTTCACCCCGCCGCCCGGATCGGACAGGGCCGACCGCATCGCCCTGCTCCGGCTCGTCGGCGCGGACCGAACCCACTCGGAAGCAGGTACCTGATGTCCACGCCCCCCTTGATCCTTCTGCTGTCCGGAAGCCTGCGGACCGGCTCCTCCAACGAGTCCGTCCTGCGCACCGCGCAGGCCGTGGCCCCCGCGCCGGTGCGCACCGTGCTCTACGAGGGCCTGGCCGCCCTGCCGCACTTCAACCCCGACGACGACACCGACCCGCTGCCGGCGCCGGTGGCGGAGCTGCGCGCGGTGATCGGCGCGGCGGCTGCGGTCCTGATCTGCACCCCGGAGTACGCGGGCACCCTGCCCGGCTCGTTCAAGAACCTGCTCGACTGGACGGTCGGCGGGACCGAGATCTGCGACAAGCCCGTGGCCTGGGTCAACGCGGCCGCCGCCGGCCGGGGGCGGGGCGCGGAGGCCACGCTGCGGACGGTACTCGGCTACACCGGCGCGGACATCGTGGAGTCGGCCTGCGTGCGCGTCCCGGTGGACCGGGGCTCGGTCGACGGGGACGGGATCATCACCGATGAAGGGGTGCGCGACCAGCTCGGCGCGGTGCTCGCACGGCTGCTGACGCCCCGCTGAGGGGTCCCACCCGAGAGCGGCACCCAGGATTCAGGACCAGATGTGCATAGCTTGTCCTGATATGAGCATCCATACGGAAAAGAGTGGCGGCCCGGCGCGGCGCCGACTGCTCCGGGTGGTACTGACCGGCACGGTGGCCCTGGGAGCAGGCCTCGTCGCCGGTTCCCCCCGCCCCCCGGAGGCCCCCGTCGCCGGGGGCCCCGGAAGGGTACGGCCGGCCACCCCCGCATCCGCCCTCCGGGAACTGGAGACGGGGAACGCGCGCTGGCGCACCCTGCACGAGCGGCACCCCGACGAGACGCGGAACGTGCGGCAGACGCTGGTCGGCGGCCAGCACCCCTTCGCCGTCGTCCTCGGCTGCGTCGACTCCCGAGTCCCCCCGGAGCTGGTCTTCGACCAAGGCCTGGGCGACCTGTTGACGGTCCGGTCGGCGGGCGAGGTACTGGACGAGGCGGTGCTCGGCAGCATCGCCTACGGAGTCCTCGAACTCGGCATCCCGCTGATCGTCGTCCTGGGCCACCAGTCGTGCGGGGCGGTCGCCGCGGCCGTCCGGGCCGACCAGGGCGGCGCCCCGCTTCCGGGCCATATGCAGTATCTGATCGACCGGATCCACCCGGCGATCGACCGCACCCTCCGCGGAGCCGCGCGGATCGACGCGGCGATCACCGCGAACGTACGGCTGGTGCGGGCGCGGCTCGCCGCGGAACCGGAGTTCGCCGCCAAGGTCGCGGCCGGGGGCCTGGCCGTCGTCGGAGCCCGCTACGAACTCACCACCCAGCAGGTGCGCCGGATCGGCTGACCTGTCGGCTCCGGTGTGGCACGAACCCCAGTTCGTCAGCGCCGGAAGGTCCGAAGCGCACGTCCGGGTGATTGTTCCCCGCCCGGGTGCCTT
>NZ_JBSGZP010000070.1:0-17585 GCF_053611065.1 Streptomyces sp. NPDC054840 | reverse complement strand
CACAAGTACGTCCAGTACGAGCCGCGGCCCTCCGCCTTGCGATGCACCACACCGGACGCCGCAACCCGGCAAACCTTCCCGGCCACAGCACTAGAGGTTGCCGCGCTTGTCCTGCTCGCGCTCGATCGCCTCGAACAGGGCCTTGAAGTTGCCCTTGCCGAAGCCCATCGAGCCGTGGCGCTCGATGATCTCGAAGAAGACCGTCGGGCGGTCCTGCACCGGCTTGGTGAAGATCTGCAGCAGGTAGCCGTCCTCGTCGCGGTCGGCCAGGATCTTCAGCTCGCGCAGCTCGTCGATCGGCACCCGGGTGTCGCCGACCCACTCGCCGAGGGTGTCGTAGTACGAGTCCGGGACGGACAGGAACTGGACGCCCGCCGCACGCATCGAGCGGACGGTCGCGACGATGTCGTTCGAGGCCAGCGCGATGTGCTGGACACCGGGGCCGTTGTAGAACTCCAGGTACTCGTCGATCTGCGACTTCTTCTTCGCGATCGCCGGCTCGTTGATCGGGAACTTGACCTTCTTGGTGCCGTCCGCGACCACCTTGGACATCAGCGCCGAGTACTCGGTCGCGATGTCGTCGCCCACGAACTCCTTCATGTTCGTGAAGCCCATGACCTTGTTGTAGAACGCGACCCACTCGTTCATCCGGCCCAGCTCGACGTTGCCCACGCAGTGGTCGATCGCCTGGAAGGTGCGCTTGGCCGGGGCCGCGACCATCGGCTCGGCGGCCACGTAGCCGGGCAGGTACGGGCCGGTGTAGTCGCCGCGCTCGACCAGCGTGTGGCGGGTCTGGCCGTAGGTCGCGATCGCGGCCAGCACGACCGTGCCGTTCTCGTCCTTGACCTCGTACGGCTCGTCCAGCCCGCGGGCGCCCTGCTCGACGGCGTACGCGTACGCCGCGCGGACGTCCGGGACCTCGATGGCGAGGTCGATCACGCCGTCGCCGTGCTCGGCGACGTGCTCGGCGACGAAGCGGCCGTGGTCGGTCGTCGCCTTGATGACCGAGGTCAGCACGAAGCGTGCGGAGCCGTTGGTCAGGACGTAGCTGGCCGTCTCGCGGGAGCCGGTCTCCGGTCCGGAGTAGGCCACGAGCTTCATGCCGAAGGCGGTCGAGTAGTAGTGCGCGGCCTGCTTGGCATTGCCGACGGCGAAGACGACCGCGTCCATGCCCTTCACGGGGAAGGGGTCTGCCTCACGCGCGGTCTGGGGGGTGGTTTCGAGGTTCGCCAGAGACTCAGTCATGAGCGCAGAGTCCCGCCGATCCACAAGCTGCGCAATAGTTTCCTATTTGGCTGTACAAACTGCCCAGGATCACCCCAGGCTGTGTGAAACATCTGTGCACTATGACTACTCGCGAGCACGCGTGGGCACCCGGAGGCATCCATGGGCATCGACGAACTCGACGGCCGGCTCATCGTCCTGCTCGCCCGCGAGCCGCGGATCGGGGTCCTGGAGGCCTCGCGGCGGCTCGGCGTGGCCCGGGGGACCGTCCAGGCACGCCTGGACCGGCTCCAGTCGAGCGGGGTCATCCGCGGGTTCGGCCCGCAGGTCGACCCGACGGCCCTCGGGTATCCGGTGACCGCGTTCGCGACGCTGGAGATCAAGCAGGGGCAGGGTGCGGACGTACGGGCGCACCTGAACGGGGTGCCGGAGGTGCTGGAGCTGCACACCACCACCGGGCACGGCGACATGCTGTGCCGGCTGGTGGCCCGGTCCAACGCCGACCTCCAGCGGGTGATCGACCGCGTCGTCGGCTTCGAGGGCATCGTGCGGGCCTCGACGGCGATCGTGATGGAGAACCCCGTACCCCTGCGGATCATCCCGCTGGTGGAGCAGGCCGCGGAGGACGACACCCGGGCCTGAGGCCGAGGCGCGACACCCCAGGAGATGTTGCAAAGAAACACTTGCATAGAATCTTTGCAAATCTATCGTCGAGCCATGCCCGACAACCCCCGGCCGGTGGAACCGGTCCCGCCCGTCGAACCCCGGGTCCGCGCGCTCGACGCGCACTCCCTGCGCGGCCTCGCCCACCCCCTGCGCATGCGGATGCTGACCGCCCTCCGCCACGAAGGACCGGCGACCGCGTCCCAGCTCGCCGAGCGCTTCGGCGAGTCCAGCGGTTCCACCAGCTACCACCTGCGCCAGCTCGCCGCCCACGGCTTCGTCGAGGACGCGCCCGGGCACGGCAAGGGCCGCGAGCGCTGGTGGCGGGCCGCCCAGGAGGGCACCAGCCTCGACGAGTCGTCGATGCAAGATGCCGACCCGGCCACGCGCGGCGCGGTGGACGTCTTCCTGCGGGAGATCGCCGCGACCCACGCACAGGAGCTCGGCGCCTGGCTCCGGGACGCGCACCACTGGTCCGCGCAGTGGCGCAGCGGCTCCGACCTCAGCGACTTCACCCTGCGGCTGACCGCCGGGCAGAGCGAGGAACTGCTGCACAGGGTCCACGACTTGATCAACAGCTACCGCGGCCTCCCCGAGGCGGAGGACACGGAGACGGTCCGTCTCCACACGCACGTCTTCCCGCTCGGCACCTGCGACTAGCACTTCCGGGCAGCGCCTCCGGGCAGCCCTCCCGCCCTCCGACCGGCCCTCCGAGCGACCCTCCGAGCGACCCCCCGAGCGGCCGGCCCACCCCCACCTCTCCTCCACCCCAGCAGCGTCGAAGGAGTCCTGCCGTGCGCGCCTTAGTCCGCGTCCTCCCCCATCACGCCCTCCCCCGTCACACCGGCCCCCGTCCCACCCTGCGTCGGCTCGCCCCGAGCGCGATATGAGCCGGCGCCCTCTGGTCGGCGTACTGGCCGCCAACACCATTTCCATCGCCGGGAGTTCGCTCACCCTCATCGGCGTCCCGTGGTTCGTGCTCCAGACCACGGGCAGCGCCGGCCGGGCCGGGGTCGTCGCCTTCTGCGCCACCCTGCCCGTCATCGTGGCCGCCCTGGTCGGCGGACCGGTCATCGACCGGATCGGCCGCCGCCGGGTCTCCGTCGCCTCCGACCTGATCAGCGGCGTGTCGGTCGGCGCGATCCCGCTGCTGCACTACGCGGGCGTGCTGGAGTTCTGGATGCTGTGCGCGCTGATGGCCACCGGCGGCCTCGTGCACACCCCTGGCCTGACCGCACGCGCCGTGCTCCTGCCGAATCTCGCCGAGCACGCCGGCACCACCATCACCCGGGCCGCCGGCCTCTACGACGCGGTCTCGCGCGGCGCCCGGATGGTCGGGGCAGCGGTGGCCGGCCTGCTCATCGCGGCGTTCGGGGCCGAGACCGTACTGCTGCTCGACGCGGCGACCTTCGGGGCGTCGGCGCTGCTGGTCGCCGTCCTCCTGCGCGGGGTGCCGGCCGCCGAACCGCAACGCACCGCCGGGAAGGTGTCCTTCGGTGCCTACCGCGCCGAACTCGCCGAGGGCTGGGCCTTCATGACCCGCACGCGGCTGCTGCTGGGCGTCACGGTGATGGTCATGATGACCAACGGGCTGGACCAGGGCTGGGCCTCGGTGCTGCTGCCGGTGCACGGCCGGGAGGCCCTCGGCGGCGCCACCGCGATCGGCTTGATGATCTCCCTCTTCGGCGGCTTCGCGCTCCTCGGCGCCCTGCTCTACGGGATGTGGGGCGAGCGCTTCCCGCGCCGCGCGGTGTTCACGGCGGCCTTCCTGCTGTCCGGGGCGACCCGGTACGTGGTGGCCGCCCTCACCGGCACGACCCTGCCGCTCGCGGTGACGATGGCCCTGGCCGGCCTGGGCGCGGGCATGCTCAACCCGATCCTGACGACCGTCATGTACGAGCAGGTGCCGGAGGCGCTGCGCAGTCGCGTCTCGGGCGTGGCCACGGCGGGCTGCGAACTGACCATGCCGCTGGGCGGGCTCGGGGCGGGCCTGCTGGTCGACGGGTTCGGGGTCACGACGGCGCTGCTGCTGTTCGGCGGCACGTACCTGCTGACGACGCTCGCCCCGATGGTCTTCCCGGCCTGGCGAGGACTGGACGGTGGGCCGGCCGTCAGCAGGACGGAGCCGGCTCTCCCCGGTTCAGCGCGCGAAGGGAGTTCACCGCATCCGTCAGCGAGGTGACGGGGACCAGCCGCAGCCCCTCGGGGAGTTCCGCCAGGGCGTCCGCGCACTCGGCCTTCGGTACGAGGAACACGCTCGCCCCGTCGCGCCGCGCGGCCTGGGTCTTCAGGGCCACCCCGCCGACCGCGCCGACCTCGCCGCCGGCGGTGATGGTGCCCGTACCGGCGACGCTGCGGCCGCCGGTGAGATCGCCGCCGCTGCCGTCACCGTCGAGCTTGTCGACGATGCCGAGGGAGAAGAGGAGCCCGGCGCTCGGGCCGCCGACGTCGGCGAGGTTGAGCTCGACCTTCACGTCCTTGGGATCCTTGTGAAGAAAGCCGAGGGCCGCGTCGGTGGCGGCCGACTGCGACTTGGCCATTTCTCCCAGGTTGTGCTTCTCGATCTCCTCGTCGCTTCCGCCCGTGGAGTAGACGGCCTCCCTGGGCATGACCGCCTGATCGGTCTTGAACCAGTGGCCGATGAGCTCGTGCAGCTTCATCGTCGAGGACGGGCCGGTGGCCTGGATCGTGGTCATCCGCAGCTCGCCCTTGGTGTCGCGGACGGGGGCACCGGTCACGGTGATGACCGGCTTGCCCTGGTCGGAGCCCAGAACGTCGGCGGTGAGCCCGGGGATGGCGACCACGAAGGGCAGCGGCGCGAAGGCCGCGGCGGCGAACAGCCCGAGCACGGGCACGGCGCAGACGGCCAGGGCGGCGGGACGCGGCAGACGTGTGAGGCGTGAGAGCACCCGCCCAATCTATCCGGCCCCTCCCACCCCACCGGCCACCCCAGCCCCGCAGGCGTTCGAGGCGATCATTCAGCCCCGTCGGCACTTGAGGCGCCCTTACACAGCCTCGCCGGCGTTCGAGGCGCCCTTACAGCCCCGCCGGCGCTTGAGGCGCGGGGGTCCGAGGGCAGCGCCCCCGGCAACGGCGCCGCACCCGGCATTCGGAACCGCCCGAGCCCGCGGCCTAGCGAAGGGCGTCGGCCACTTCGCGCGCCGCGTCGACCACCCGCGGTCCGACCCGCTCCGGCACCGCGTCCGCCAGCATGACGACGCCGACGCTGCCTTCCAGCCCGGTGATGCCCACGAGCGGCGCGGCGGCGCCACTGGCACCCGCTTCCAGCTCCCCGTGGGTCAGCGTGTACCCGGGCTCGATCAAGGAGCCCTGACGGGCTGCCAGGATGGCCCGCCCGGCGGCCCCGCGGTCCAGCGGATGGCGGAAGCCGGCCCGGTAGGCCACGTGGTAGTCCGTCCAGGTCGGCTCCACGACGGCGACGGCGAGCGCTTCGGTGCCGTCGACGAGGGTCAGGTGCGCGGTGGCACCTATGTCCTCGGCGAGGGACCGCAGGGCGGGCAGGGCGGCCTCGCGCACGAGCGGGTGGACCTGTCGGCCCAGCCGCAGCACTCCGAGCCCGACCCGGGCCCGGCCGCCGAGGTCACGGCGGACCAGGGCGTGCTGTTCGAGGGTCGCGAGGAGCCGGTAGACCACGGTGCGGTTCACACCGAGGCGGTTGGAGAGCTCGGTGACGGTCAGACCGTGGTCGGTGTCGGCGAGCAGTTTGAGGACTCTGAGCCCTCTGTCGAGAGTCTGGGAGGTTTCCGCGGTCACGACGCCTCGCCCTCTTTCGGTGAGCGGCGGTGACTCTCGGCGTGGCACGTCGCCGGTCCCGCGGCGACGCACGGAGAGGCCGCCGGTAGCGGCCATTGCACCGGCTGCGCTCCCGCGGCGGCGCTGCCACGGTGCGTTTGATGCGGGGACAGTAGCGAGCAGGTCCGCTCAGCGGAAGGGCTCGTCCAGAATCCGGGCGCGTGCTACCCCTTTGTGCCGTTTCCTGATCGAGCTCGGTGTCAATTCGTGACCTCGATTGCCACAGGACGTCTTTACCAAACCATTACTCTGAGCATGTTCAAAACTATTGTGATCGGCTCCAGGGGGGATGCGCCCACGCGTACCCGGAGCCTCATGAGGGGGAAGCAGTACATGAAGCTCAAGCGCATTGCCATCGTGGCCGCCGCCGCGGTGGTGGGCCCGACGGTCCTGATGGCCACTCCCGCGATGGCCGACGAGGTCGCCAACCCGGCGGTCACGACCCCGGACGCGGCCCCGAAGGACGACACGGCACCGGCGACCGGGGAGACCACCGGGACGCCGGCGCCCGAGGCCCTGAAGCCCGGGTCCGCCCAGCAGCCGCAGGCCCCGGAGGCCCAGCAGCCGCAGCAGCAGCCGCAGCAGCAGCCGCAGCAGCCGGCCGAGGGTGCCAAGGCCGAGAAGAAGGACGAGAAGAAGGACGAGGAGCGGGTCGCCGCAGCAGGTCCGAAGCTGACCCTGGACGGGCTTCCCGCCGCGTTCACGGCGGGCGGCGGCTGGAGTCAGTTCTCCCTGCACGTCGACAACTCGGGCCGCCCGGCGGTCGACGACCACTCGCTCGAACTGGTCCTGTGGACGCTCGACACCTTCGGCTGGGAGTCGGGCGACATCCAGGCCGAGATCTACGCACCCGACTCCAAGGGCACCTGGGGCTGGCACGCGGTCGAGGCGGACGGGTCCGAGGAGGTCTACTCCTTCAGCCTCGCCGAAGTCGATGTCGAAAAGAACGAGGTCTTCGACCTCAAGCTTCGGATGAAGTTCGGCAAGGACACCCCGCCCTCCCGATTCTCCCTGTCCACGACGGCCGAAGGCGGCACCGGGGACCGCGTCCGGTACGAGTCCAGGGTCACCGGTCCCGGGCAGGAGGAGAACAACGGCCCGAAGGTCTCGGTGTGGGGCCTGTCGGCGGGCGGCTTCACGGCCGGCGGCGCTTGGCAGCCGTTCTTCCTGAACGTCGACAACTCCGGCAAGAAGAAGATCGAGGAGTACGGCTTCACGCTCATCTTCGACAACGCCGTCAACAGCCTCCAGGGCAAGCACCTCGACCTGGAGATCTGGAACGGTGGGCGCTGGGTTCCCGCCGTGAAGGATCCGTCCGGTCAGCTCGCCGGCACGATCTTCGACCGCGCCGTCGGCGAGGACGCGAAGTTCGACATCCAGCTGCGGGCCAAGTTCAGCAAGGACGCCCCGGTCGGCAAGATCTTCGCCGTCGTGCTCGCGGACGACCACGGCGTGGACCACATCACCTCCGACGTGGCCTTCGCATACAGCTCGATCAACCCGGCGAGCACCGGCAACCAGCCCACCCCCGACGGTGGCGCCAAGCCGATCGCCGACGGGAACGGGAACGGCGCCGAGAACGGAAGCGGCACCGGCAGCGGCACCAGCACAACGTCCACCACCGGTGGGCAGCTGGCAGAGACCGGCACCGACCCCGCCACCAGCTGGGCCCTCGGTGGCGCCGGCGTGGCGCTCGCCATGGGCGCGGCCCTGGTCGCCGGCACCGGCCGTCGCCGCCGCCCCACCGCGTAACGCCTACCGCATAACGGCGGACGGGGTCCGTGCGAACTTCCACACGGACCCCGTCCCCCACCACCTACGGACTCACCGCATGCGGGTGGCCCACTCCTGCACCTTCTTGATCCGCTCGCGCAGCTGCCCCGCGGTCGCCTCCGCGCTCGGCGGACCGCCGCACACCCGGCGCAGCTCCGTGTGGATCACCCCGTGCGGCTTCCCGGTCTGGTGGACGTAGGCGCCCACCATCGTGTTCAGCGACTTGCGCAGCTCCAGCAGCTCCTTGTGCGAGACCACGGGCCGGCGGTCGGCCGGCAGCTCCAGCAGGTCCGCCTCCGCGTCCGGCTTGCGCCGGCTGTGCGCGATCTGCCGCGACTGCCGCTTCTGCAGCAGCATCTGCACCTGGTCCGGCTCCAGCAGCCCCGGGATGCCGAGGTAGTCCTGCTCCTCCTCGCTGCCCGGGTGCGCCTGCATACCGAATTCGGCGCCGTCGTAGAGGACCCGGTCGAAGACCGCGTCGGACTCCAGCGCCTCGAAGGACATCTGCTCGTCCTCGCCGGTGTCCTCGTCCTCCTGCTTGTTCGCCTCGTCCATCTCCTTCTCGGACTCGGCGTACGGATCCTCCTCGCCCTGCTTCTTCGGCTTGTCGAGGACGTGGTCGCGCTCGACCTCCATCTCGTTGGCGAAGCCGAGGAGATAAGGAATGGTCGGAAGGAACACGGACGCGGTCTCGCCGCGCCTGCGCGAACGCACGAAACGTCCGACGGCCTGCGCGAAGAACAGCGGCGTCGAGATGGTGGTGGCGTACACGCCCACCGCGAGGCGCGGTACGTCGACGCCCTCGGACACCATCCGGACCGCGACCATCCAGCGGCTGCCGTCCGCGCTGAACTCGTCGATCCGCTTGGAGGCGCCGGTGTCGTCGGAGAGCACGACGGTCGCCTTCGTGCCGGTGATCTCCCGGAGCAGCTTGGCGTAGGCGCGCGCCGAGTCCTGGTCGGAGGCGATGACGAGGCCGCCGGCGTCCGGGATGCCCTTCCTGACCTCCGTCAGCCGCTGGTCGGCGGCGCGCAGCACGTTCGGCATCCAGTCGCCGCGCGGGTCCAGCGCGGTGCGCCAGGCCTGGGAGATGGCGTCCTTGGTCATCGGCTCGCCGAGCCGGGCGGCGATCTCGTCGCCGGCCTTGGTCCGCCAGCGCATGTTGCCGCTGTAGGAGAGGAAGATGACCGGCCGGACGACGCCGTCGCCGAGCGCGTTGCCGTAGCCGTAGGTGTAGTCGGCGGAGGACCGCCGGATCCCGTCGTTCCCCTCCTCGTACGTGACGAAGGGGATCGGGTTCGTGTCGGACCGGAAGGGCGTTCCGGTCAGGGCCAGGCGGCGGGTCGCCGGGTCGAAGGCCTCCAGGCAGGCCTCGCCCCAGGACTTCGAGTCACCGGCGTGGTGGATCTCGTCGAGGATGACGAGGGTCTTGCGCTGCTCGCAGCGGTTGCGGTGCAGCATCGGACGCACGCCGACACCGGCGTAGGTGACGGCGACCCCGTGGTAGTCCTTGCTGAGCGGTCCGGCGGAGTACTCGGGGTCGAGCCGGATGCCTATCCGAGCGGCCGCTTCCGCCCATTGCTTCTTCAGGTGCTCGGTCGGCGCGACGACGGTCACCTGCTGGACGATGTGGTGGTGCAGCAGCCACGAGGCGAGGGTGAGCGCGAAGGTGGTCTTGCCGGCGCCGGGCGTGGCGACCGCGAGGAAGTCCCGCGGCTGGTTCTGGATATAGCGGTCGAGCGCCCCCTGCTGCCAGGCACGCAGCTTGTTGGCGGTACCCCAGGGGGCACGGCCGGGGAAGGCGGGTGAGAGATGGTGGGAGGCGGTAGTAGTCACGGTCTCCGGTTCGTGCTCTCGGCGTATCTGGTACGGGTGGCAGGCAGTCGTACGTAGGACAACCGGGCCACCCTACCGGCCCGGGTCCGCCTCTCGCGGAGGGACAGGCCCGTGACCTCGACGGGTGCGGCGAGCGTCACAGTCGGCGGGTCGGCGGGTCCGCGGGTCAGCGGGTCGGCGGGTCAGCCGGTCAGCCAGTCAGCCGGTCAGCGGGCGAACCTCGGGAGCTGCGCTGCGATCTTGGGTACGTCCAGCGAGCCCTGGCAGACGTCCAGCACGAAGCGCTCGGCCTCGTCGACGTCGAATCCGGCGTCCAGAGGGTGGCCGTTCATGTGCAGGAAGACCCAGGTCGCGTACCAGGCGATCCGCTTGTTGCCGTCCACCAGCCCGTGGTTACGGGCGAGTGATTCCATCAGGGCTGCAGCCTTTTCCCAGATGTCCGGGTAGGCGTCCTGACCGAACACGCTCGACCGGGGACGCGCGAGCACCGAGTCGAGCAACCCGTAGTCACGCACCTCGCTGGTCCCGAGCCGCTCCGCGAGGTTCAGCACCTCGGGCAGGGTCAGGTAGTGGGTCACGCAAGCCGCCGGTTCAGCTCACCGCTGACCTTCAGGACATGCTCGGCCGCCTCGTCGAACAGCCGGGAGTGCTCGTTCACGGCCCTGAGCACCGCCTCGTGCGCGAACGACTGCATGCTGCGGCCCTCCGCCTCGGCGCGCTCGCGCAGGGCGTCCAGCTCTTCTTCGGTGAACCTGACGTTGAGACCGGCCATGAGATGACGGTACCGCGCGGTACAGTCACGCGAGTTCGGGAGTCGGCTCCAGCCGGGTCGCCACCCAGGCGCCGACCAGCGCCACGCAGGCCATCGGGAGGAACACCACGGCGAAGGCGGCCGGGTGCGAGGCGGTCGCCCCGTCCGAGAGGGCGTGGGAGGCACCGACGGCGCCACCCCCCAGGGCGGCGAAGGCGGCGCCCCCGCCGGCCAGCAGCACCACGTTCGCCAGCGCGTCCGAGATCTGCAGCGAAGCGGAATTGGCCCCGGCCTCCTCCGGCGCCGACAGCTGGAGCAGCAGCACGCTGGTGGAGCCGATCACCAGGCCCATGCCCAGGCAGCCGACCGCCCAGGCCAAAGCCAGCGTCCACACCGGCACGGATTCGATCAGCACGGCGGGCGCCGCGGCGATGGCCAGCGCCACCAGCACCATCCCGCCCACCATCAGCCGTTCCCGGTACGGCGCCATCCGGCCCTTGGACTGCACCCAGGAGCCGCCCGCCCAGGTGAGCCCGCCGAGCGCGAGCGAGAAGCCGGCCATCGTCGGGCTCAGCCCCCGCTGGGTGACGAGCATCAGCGGGACGAAGCTCTCGGCCGCGATGAACGACCCGGCGGCCACCCCTCGCAGCAGCACCACGGACGGCAGCCCGCGCCGCGCCCGGTAGGTCCCGCGCGGCAGCAGCCCGAGGACGGCGGGCACCAGCAGGGCGGCGCCCGCGATGCCCGGCGCGAGCGAGAGCCACCGCAGGTCCTGGGCGGCGTACTGGAGCAGCCCCGCCCCCACCGAGATGCCGAAGGCCAGCCGGATCCGGCGCCGGTCGAAGGCCACGGGCGGGGCGCCGGGGTCGACGGGCCCGGACGCGGTCCGCCGTATCGCGGGCAGCGCCACCACCAGGGGGACGGCCACGAGCGCCGGTATCCCGAGGAAGACCCACCGCCACCCGAGGTGCTCGGTGACGGTTCCGGAGGCCAGCGGCCCGACGATCGAGGGGACCACCCAGCTCGCGGCGAAGGCCGCCATGATCGCGGGGCGCAGCCGCTCCTCGTAGGCCCGGCTGACGACGACGTACAGAGCGACGATGACCAGCCCGCCGCCGAAGCCCTGCACGGCCCGGCCGAGTACGAACACCCACATGACCCCGGCTGTCCCCGAGATCACGAGCCCGGAGGCGAAGGCGGCGATCCCGACGGTCAGCGGCCGCAGCGGCCCCTGCCGGTCGGCCCACTGGCCGGCCAGCACCATGCCGAAGAGGCTGGTGGTGAAGTAGGCGGAGAAGGCGAAGGCGTAGAGCCCGATCCCGTCCAGCTCGCGGGCGGCGACGGGCATGGCCGTGCCGACGGCGGTGGCCTCGAAGGCGATGAGGAAGACGACGGAGATGATTCCGATGCTGAGCGTCCGGTACACGGGCCCCAGAATCCCGCCCAGGGGCGGGGGCGGGATCGGTGCGGTTCTCTGGGGCACGCGGGGTTCGAGGGCGCTCATCGCCTCAGAGTAAGGTGCGTAGCCCCGGAGTGACCCTGTCAATTCGACGGATCCCGCTCTCGTCCGGCAGACCTAGGTCTGCCGGACTGTGAACGCGGCATGGCAGTCGCGTTGCACGGGCCGCGCATCCCTTCCCCGGCCCCGCGGGCCCCCGTAGCGTCGTTCACGTCACCACCACACAGCCGTGTGCCCGAGTGGTTGAGGGACTCGCCTGCAAAGCGAGTTACGCCGGTTCGATTCCGGTCACGGCTTCGCGGCGGGCCGTCCAGGGGCAGGCGCACCCCTGGACGGCCTTCGCCTTTTCCGGCTCAGGCGCCGCACCCGGTCTGCTGCTTGGCGAAGTCCAGGTACTTCTTCATGAGACCCGCGAACAAGGGGCGGCGTTCCTCCCGCTTGATCTGCTGCGTCGAGCCGTCGAGCCACAGCTTGAGCTCGAAGGCCTCGGTGGGACCGTTGCACGTGAGGAAGATCGCGACCCCGCTGTCCCACAGCTTGCTGTTCTCCGCGAAGGGAAGCGGCTCCGGCTTCTGCTCATCGACCGCAGGAGCCCAGAAGAAATGCTGTCCCTGGGGCAAACGCTCCACCGACGCGAAGAACCGGGTCTTCCCGTCCACATAGATGTTGCAGATCGCGCTCTTGCGGCCGGCGGTCAGACGCGCATCGGCGGGCGCGGCCACCCGCACCTCGTCGCCCGTCCCCACGAAAGGTGCGAGTTCCGTCGGGGTGAAGGCCCCGAAGCACGTGGACGCGGGAAGCTCAGGCGCAGCCGACACCTTGCCGTCGGAGCAGCCGGCGAGCAGGGCCGCTCCCACCGCGACCGCGACCACCACACGGTGGGTACGAGGACCGGACATCATGATCCGCCGTTCATGGTGGACACCAGGTCCCGGCCGACCGAGTAGGCGTTCGCCGTCTCCGTGGACGCGACACCCGCGTAGGAGTCGATGGTTCGCTCGGACAATCCAGATCCGCGGGCTGCGATGCGGACCGATGCCGCGGCCGAGTCGGACGCGCCGGTCTGTGCCCGCACGTACTCCTCGCCCGCCTTCTGGTTGCTGTCCTCGACCTTCTTCGCAGCGTCCTTCTCGGCTCCCTCGACCACGCTCTCCGTGATGTCCTCCTGAAGCCATTCGACGACGTCGCCGGCCAACGGCACCAGTTCGAGGTACTTGCCACCCGCCGCGGTGATACCGCGGTTGACCCACTTGGCGTTGTCCTCGACGCCCTTGACGTACTCCTCCTGCTTGTGGGCGTTCTCGCCGAACGTGCCCTCCGCCCGGGCCTCGGACAGCATGCCGGCGATCTGTCCGCCGGGGTGCACCGCGACCTTGACGGCCGCATCGACGTCGTCGTACTCGCCCCGATGGGTGAAGACGTCATTGACCAGTGCCGTGGTGAAGGTCCGCTGGGCCGTGGTCATCGCCCCGTAGGCCTCCGGATCCTGACCCACCGCCCCGATGAACCGAGCCATGCCGGCCTTGTCGAACTCGGCCATCTCGCCGTTGGCCTTGATCGTCCCGCTGCCGTTCTCCGCGGCGGCCTGGAGGTCCGGCATGTACTCGGCCGCCATCTGGCCGAAGTGCCCGGACAGCCCGTTCAGCGGCCCGTCCGGTTCCTTCGGGTCCGCGTCGACCAGCTCCGGCTTGTCGCCGATCTTCTCGACCACCCGCTCCATCACCGCCGCCATCTCCTTCGTGTGCGGGACGGGCGGGGAGTCCTCGTCACCCGGGGCGCGGTGCGAAACCGCCGCCATCAGGGCATCGCCGACCGCCTGCTGGGCCGGATGGAGGTCGCCGGTCCGGCTGATGTCGAAGCTGTCCATGTACGGCTTCTTGTCGAGCATGTAGTCGACCATGCCCTGGTCCTTGCCGTGCTGACCCGAGACGGGCTTGTCGTCCTTCGTGACGATGCCGTCCTTGTTGCTGTCCTCTCGGACCGGCTCGTTGAAGAAGGCCGTCGCGGCGTCCGGGTTGTTGCCCAGCGCCTCCATCAGGCCAGTCAGCGGGTAGAAGCCTCGGCCGTCCTGGCCCTGGCTGAGGACCGACTCCAGCCCGTACGGGGTGTGGAACTCCCAGGCCCGCGGGTCCTTGCGGTCCATGGCGACCATGTCGCGGCCGACCGAGGTGAGGAATTCCGTGTCGTACTTCCCCTCACGCAGCAGCGCGCCCAGGGCCTGGTAGCCGTAGATCTGCTGCACGCCGCCGTAGACGGCCATCTCCTTGCGGCCCGCCTTCATCAGCTGGGTCGTCCAGGCCGCGTCGAGGTGGTTCGGGACGTCCTTGTGCGTCGCGAGCCCGAGCATCGCGCCCATGTCGCTCTGGATGTTCGCGACCATCAGCGCGCGGTCCTTGCCGGGCGCCCCCAGGCCGGTCGCGTCGAGGGACATCTTGGAGTACATCTCCAGCGTGCCCTCGGCGCCGATCGTCCGATAGAAGCCCGTGGAGAACTCCGGGTCCGTGCGGTTGTCGTCGAGCAGTTCCTCCAGCTCGCGCAGCGCCTCGACGTTGCGGGCCGTGCCGCCCTCGCCGGTGACCTTCTTCATCAGATCGGCCGCGCGCGCCACCTGTTCGGCGTCGAGGGTGGTGAACTTCGGTCCGCTGAAGTCGTGTGCGTCGGCGACGTTCGCCTGGAGGACCCGGACGAGGGAGTCGTCGGCGTCCTGGGCGTCCTCGACCGCCCGGTTGATCCGGGCCTGCCACGCGTTGCGGGCCGTGTTCAGGGTGGCCTGGTAGTCGGGATCGTGACGGGCCGCGTTGCGCTCCCCCTCGGTGGGCAGCGGGATGGCGGTGACCCGCCCGTCGGCATCGACCCGGAAGCCGGCCGCCGGGGCCTCCGCGGCGAGCTTCTTCAGCTCGTCCTGGGCGGCCTTGAACGTCGCGTGCGCGTCGGCGAGGACCTGGTACATGCCCTTGGCGGCCTTGGCCGCGTCCTCGAATTCCTTGGCCGTCTTGTCGACGAACCCGCGCGCCACTCCTGCGGTGACCCCGCTCCACTCGGCCTTGTCGGACTTCGCCTTCATGCCGTTGCGGGCGGCCTCGGCCATCTCGTCGAGCTTGCCGGCCATCGCCGTCCAGTCGGTGACGGCCGTCTGGAGCTTGCCCAGGGGCGCGTGCATCACGTTCTCGTACGTCAGCATGAAGGCGCCTACTTGAGGTATTCGTCGATCGCGGAAGCGGTGAAGTCCGCCTGCAGCTGCTGCTCGTCCTTGGCGTGGGAGGCGAGCGAGTAGTTCAGTCCGTTGGAGATGTTGGCGCAGGCGGCCACGAGGGTCTTCACCTGGCTCTCCCAGGCGGTGTGCGCCTTGAGCAGCGCCGCTCCGCTCGCGAAGCCCTCCTTCGTGAGGGCCCCGGCCGCCTCGGAGGTGGCGGTGGCGGCGTGCTTGCCGTCGGTCTGCAGGCGCGTGTGCAGCTTGTACGCCTCGGAGCCGATCGCGCCGATGTGGTCCTGATTCAGTTCGAGGTCACCGCCGCCACCGACGCCACCGCCGGGATCGGCGGGCACCTGGTTGAGGCGCATGGTCACACTGGCGGTGGCCGTGGCGCGAGCCGCCGACCATTCCTCGTCGAACGACATCGCGTGAACTCCCGAAGGCAGGGTGCGGGTCTGCAGGTCAGATCGGCCCCGGGGTCAGCGGTTACGTCGTACGACGACCACGGCCACGGCTCCACCGATCAGCACGCAGGCTCCCAGACCGAGCCCGATCCAGGGAAGCGCACTGCCACTCTTCTTCTCCTCGGCCTGCGCGGCCGGCTTGGACGCGGCGGCGTCGGGAGCCTTGCCGTCGGCGGACGCGGAGGGCTTCTTGGCCGCATCCGCCGCCGCGAGATCGGGCAGCGGATATACGTCGGCCGGGCCGGGATCGCCAGGGGTCTGCAGCGCGACGCGGGGGCGGACGATGCCGTAGCCGATGTAGTCGTTGCGCTCGACGCCGTCGGTGGGCTTGCCCGCGGTGTTCAGGAGCACGCGCAGGACCTGGTTATTAGTCCAGTCGGGGTGTGCGGACCAGAGGAGCGCGGCAGACGCGGACGCTAGGGCGGAGGCATCACTGGTGCCGTGGGTTTTGCACAGCCCCGACTTAACGATGCAAGCCGCAACGATGCCCACGCCAGGCGCTGCCATGTCCACCTGGGGACCGTGCTGCGACTCGTTGGTCGGCTTACCACTCTCGTCTACTGCCCCGACACCCACCACTCCGGGGGTAGCGGCGGGGTAGAGAACGTCGTTGGTCGAGTTCCCGAAATTACCAACGGCGGCGAAGACGAGCTTCCCTTTGGAGAGGGCGTACTTCACCGCTTCTGCCCGATCCCGGTCATCCTCCGGCTTCCCACCAATAGCCATGGAGATGTTGATGATCTTGGCGTCCGAGTCCGCCGCGTAACGAATGGCCGCGACCTTGGATGGGGCCTTCGCGTCCTCACCCATCTCAGGCACACGGATCGGAAGAATTTTCACTCCAGGAGCGAGGCCGTAGGCCCCATCACCGCTCGGGTGTTTTCCGGTACCGGCGATCATCGCGGACATGCCGGTCCCATGACCGGCATAGTCGTTGTCCTTGTCGGCGGGGGCATCGCCAGCGGGGAAGACCGCACCGGGGAGGACCTGCCCTTCGAGCTCCGGAATGCGGTTAACACCGGTATCAATCACCGCGACGGTGACCCCCTTACCAGTGCTGATCCTCCAGATCTCGGCGGCCTTCATGGCGTCGAGATGCCATTGCTGCGATCGAATGGTCTCCGCGTGGGCTGGGGTCGCGGCGACCCCAGCCAGCAGCAGACCCACCAGGGCCGAGGTCGCCTTGCGCATGCGCATCCCGTGCAACGTCCGTTCTGCTTGTACTCCTCGATGTGGACCTGATTGAGGTCGTGGTCACCGCCACCGCCGCGGTGGCCGTGGCGCGAGTCGCCGATCACTCCTCGTCGAACGACATGGCGTGAACTCCGGGCCAGATTCAGGTGCTGCCCGTTCAGCTATGCGAAGGCAGGTCAGCGGTTACGTCGTACGACGACCACGGCCACGGCTCCACCGATCAGCACGCAGGCTCCCAGACCAAGGGCGATCCAAGGAAGCGCACTGCCACTCTTCTTCTCCTCGGCCTCCGCGGCGGGCTTGGACGCGGCGGCGTCGGGGGCCTTGCCGTCGGGGGCCGCGGAGGGCTTCTTGGCCGCATCCGCCGCCGCGAGATCGGGCAGCGGATATACGTCGGCCGGGCCGGGGTCGCCGGGATTCTTCAGCGCGACACTGGGCCGGACCACGCCGTAGCCGACGTAGTCGTTGCGCTGGGAGCCGTCGAAGGGCTTGCCGGCGGTGTTCAACAAGACCCGCAAGACCTGGTTGTTGGTCCAGTCGGGGTGTGCGGACCAGAGGAGTGCGGCAGAGGCGGAGGCGAGGCCGGACGAGTTACTGGTGCCGTTGGTCTTGCACAGCCCCGACTTGCCAGGGCAAGCCAAGACGATGTCCTTGCCGGGTGCGGCCAGGTCCACCTGGGGACCGTGCTGCGACTCCTTGGTCGGCTCGCCGGTGCGATCCACTGCTCCGACGCCCACCACTCCTGGGGTCCCTGCGGGGTAGGCGACCTCGTTGGTCGAATTTCCATAGTTGCCAACAGCAGCGAAAATCAGCTTGCCTTTGGACAAGGCGTACTTCACCGCTTCGGCCCTCGCCAGATCATCCTCGGGCTTGCCGTCGATCCCCAGGGACATATTAATGATCTTGGCATCGGAGTCTGCCGCGTACCGGATTGCTGCAACCCACGTCGGTGTTGCCTTTTCGTTGTTGTCAACGAGGAGGGGAAGAATCTTGACGCCGGGGGCAAGTCCGTAGGCACCGTCGCCACTCGGATGCTTTCCCGTACCGGCGATCAAGGCGGACATGCCTGTGCCGTGACTGCCCTGGTCCGTCGGCCCGTCGCGACCGTCCGGCGTGAATCGCTTGCCAGGGACGAGCTGGCCTTCCAGCTCGGGGATTTGCCTGACCCCATCGTCGATTACCGCGACGGTGACCCCCTTACCAGTGCTGATCCTC
>NZ_JBSGZP010000069.1:0-17595 GCF_053611065.1 Streptomyces sp. NPDC054840 | reverse complement strand
CCCCTCAAGTGCCGGCGGGGGCTGGATGGGGCGGCGGGGCCGGGTCGGGGTCCCTCAAGCGCCGGCGGGGCTGGGTCGCGGCCGGGGGCAGGCGAGGGCGCGGGTCAGTCCCGCGTGCGGCGGCGGAGCACCCGCTTCGCGCCGAAGACCAGCACCAGGCCGCCCGCCAGGACGAGGGCTCCCTTGCCGAAGCCGACCGCCGGTTCCGTCGCGGGGGACGCGCCCGGCGGGGAGCCCGGCTGCGGCGAGGCCGAGGGAGCGGTGGCGGCGGCGACCGGGACGGCGATGACCCGGCTGCCCTCGCCCTCCGCGCCGAACATCAGCGTGGAGCCGTCCGGCGTGTACGTCACCGACTCCGCCTGCCCCTGCCACGGCGCGTCCACCCGCTCGCCCTCGCCCGCCGGCAGGCCGTCCTTCCACGGGTAGGTGCGGGCCGTGAAGTAGCCGCGCAGCGTCAGCCGGGTGCCGTCGGGGGAGAACGCCCCGTCCGTCACCCACGGCACGTCGGCGACCCGCCGGAACACGTTCGTGCCGCCCGTCGTCAGCTGCGCGGGGCCCTCGTACAGGCCGCCCTTGTTCTCGTCCTTGCTCGCGATGTACACGCGGCCCGTCACCGGATGGACCATCAGGGCCTCCGCGTTGCGCGCCCCGTCCGCGTACTTCACCGTGAACTGTGCGGCCTCGACCGTGACATCGCCCAGTTGCTTCGGCTCCGGGAAGCGGTAGATCCACACGTGGTCCCAAGTGCCGTTGCGGTTGTCGCCGATGTCCCCGACGTAGAGCTGCCCGTCCGGGCCCAGCGAGATTGCCTCGACGTCGCGCGGTTTCCTGATCCCCTTCAGTGTCACGCGGGCCACCGTCCGGCCCGTGGCCGAGTCCACCGCGTAGATGAACGGGCCGTCGTCGCTGTCGTTGTGCGTCCAGTACACGCCCGGGTGGATCCGGCTGGCGGCCAGGCCGCTCGACTCCTTGATCCGCGGGTCGGAGATGGTGAAGGAGGACGTGGCGGGGGTCTCCGCCGCGAGGGCCGGACCCGGCAGCACGGCGAGTGCGGCGGCGACGGCGGCGGTGACGGCAACGGCGGCGGACGCGGCGGCGGACGGCATGGGCAGGCGCATTCCCCCAGCCTGCCAGTACGTGCCGCGTGTCCGGCGTCACAGGGGTTTCTGTCGCGCGATCCGCGATGATGACCGGATGCGTTTCATGTTCGTCGGCGACTCCATGACCATCGGACGCGCCGGCGACTACACCTGGCGCTACCGGATGTGGCAGCACCTCAGCTCGGCCTCCGGCGGTCCCTACCGGATCGTCGGTCCGCGCTGCGAGCTGTACGACACCGTCGCCGACACCCCAACCAGCCACGCGTACGCCGACCCGGCCTTCCCGGAGCGCGCCCGCCGCCACCTGGCCGGCTGGGGCGAGGGCTGGCAGCACATGGCCCCCCTCATCGGCCCCGCGGTCGCCTCGACCGGGGCCGACGTCCTGCTGGTCTCCCTGGGGCTGATCGACCTCGGCTTCTACACCGACGCAGAGCAGACCGCCGCCAACGCCCGCCGGTTCATCGCCGCGGCCCGCGCCGCCCGCCCCGCCGTCCGCATGGTCCTGCTGCCGGTCATCCCGAACAGCCGGGCCGAAGAGGACGCCCCCTTCGCGGCCGAGGTGGCCCGCTTCAACGAGCTCCTCGCGAAGGCGGTCGCCGACCTGACGACCGACGCCTCGCCGATCATGCTGGCCGCGCGCCCGGACGCGTACGACATCCACCGCGACACCTACGACGGCACCCACCCGAACGCCTCGGGCGAGCACCGGCTGGCGGGCGAGTACGCGGCCGTCCTGCACCAGGCGTGGGGGATCGGCGGCCCGTACCGGCCCGCGCGGGGGCTGTAACACGCCTACCAGGGCGGGGTTTTGCTCCGAACGCACGCGAAGCGGCTGGCATGGTGCCCCCTGCGGTACGGGCGGCTCGGATGCTCCGGCGACTTCCTCGGCCGGGTCGGGCGTGCTGCCGCAGCCGGCGCGGGCCACGGCAGCACGTGCCTCTCAGCGGTTACCAGGCGAAGGCCTCCGGGGACGGTCCCGGCCCGGGGAAGATCTCGTCCAGCCCGGCCAGCACCTCCTCGCTCAGTTCCAGCTCCAGCGCCCGCAGGGCACTTTCCAGCTGCTGGGCGGTGCGCGGGCCGACGATCGGGCCCGTCACGCCCGGCCGGGTGAGCAGCCAGGCCAGGGCGGCCTCACCGGGCTCCAGGCCGTGCTTGTCGAGCAGGTCCTCGTACGCCTGCACCTGCGCCCGTACCGAACTGTTCGCCAGCGCGTCGGCGGACCGGCCCGAGGCCCGGCGGCCGCCCTCGACCTCCTTCTTGAGGACCCCGCCCAGCAGGCCGCCGTGCAGCGGGGACCAGGGGATGACTCCGAGGCCGTAGTCCTGGGCGGCCGGGATGACCTCCATCTCGGCTCGCCGCTCGGCGAGGTTGTAGAGGCACTGCTCGCTGACCAGGCCGACCATCCCGCGCCGGGCGGCCGTCTCGTTGGCCTGGGCGATCTTGTAGCCGGGGAAGTTGGAGGAGCCCGAGTAGAGGATCTTGCCTTGCTGGATGAGCACGTCCACGGCCTGCCAGATCTCCTCGAAGGGGGTCCGGCGGTCGATGTGGTGGAACTGGTAGAGGTCGATGTGGTCGGTCTGGAGCCGTTTGAGGCTGGCCTCGACGGCCCGGCGGATGTTCAGCGCCGACAGCCGGTCCTCGTTGGGCCAGGTGTCGCCTTCGCGGGACATGGAGGCGTAGACCTTGGTGGCGAGCACCGTCTTCTCCCGCCGGCCACCGCCCTGGGCGAACCAGGTGCCGATGATCTCCTCGGTACGGCCCTTGTTCTCACCCCACCCGTAGACGTTGGCCGTGTCCACGAAGTTCAGGCCTGCGTCGAGTGCGGCATCGAGGATGCCGTGGCTGGTCGGTTCGTCTGTCTGCGGACCGAAGTTCATCGTGCCGAGAACGAGTCGGCTGACCTTGAGTCCGGTGCGTCCGAGCTGCGTGTACTTCATGGGGCACTAGCCAACTGCTTCGAGTGCGCTCCAGGCAAGGGCGGAGCGGACCGTTCGGGCGCCGCTCGGCGAGGCCGGGCCGGCCCGGCTGCCGACGCGTTCGGGGGCCATCGGGCCGATCGAGGGGCTACTGGCCGACGGCAGCCGCCACGGCTACGACGACGAACATCAGTACGAGCACACCGGCCATCACACGGTTTCTGGTCTTGGGATCCACCCGTCGAGCCTAACGCGGGCCGCCGGCTCCCCCGCACGCCCCCCGGTTCCCGCCGGCGGGCGTGCGGGTTCAGCCGCCGAGCGGCCAGGCGCCGGCGGTCTCGTAGCGGGGCTGCTCGCCCGGTACCCCGCCGACGGGGAGGTTGCTGCGGACCAGGCTGAGCGTGTCGACCTGCCAGGGTGTGCCCTCGAAGTCCGTGAGGGCGTCCAGGTAGGGGCGCAGCGGGGTGGTGGCGCCGCGGCTGCGGGCCAGGGTGAGGTGTGGGGTGTACCGGCGGTGCTGCTCCATCGGTACGCCGGCCCGCCGGGCGGCGGCGTCGGCCCGTTCGGCGAGCATCCGCAGGGCGGCGAGCTCCCCTGCGGCGCCGACCCACAGGGCCCGGTCCCCGAAGTGGCCGGCGCCGTGCAGCCGCAGGGCGAAGGGGGCCGTGCGGTGGGCGGCCCGCTCCAGGCGGGTGTGCAGCTCCGGGAGCACCTCGTCCCGTACCTCGCCCATGAAGGCGAGGGTGAAGTGCCAGCCCGCCCGCCCGGTCCACGTCAGCTGGTCGTCGTGGACCGTGTGTACGGCGGCGGCGAGCTCGGCGACTGCCCCTGCGGGCGGCAGGACGGCGGCGAACAGTCTCATGCGGCGAGCGTAGCCGTGCGCGGCGCCGTTGTCCGGGCCCCTGACCGCGACCCCCGGCGTTCGAGGCGCGGGGGTCGGGCGGAGCCCCGGTGGGGTCCGGGGCGGAGCCCCGGGGTCAGGCGGCCGGGACCAGCTCGCGGGGGGCGGCCGCGGGGACGAAGGCCACGCCGCGTCGGCTCCACCGCACGCGGAGGTTGCCGACCCGGGCCAGGACCACCGCGATCGCGACGGACGCGGCCAGGGAGATCACGCCGCCCGCGGCCATGCCGATCCGGGCGCCGTAGGTGTCCGTGATCCAGCCGAGCAGCGGGGCGCCCAGCGGGGTGCCGCCGGTGAACACCATCATGAACAGGGCCATGACCCGGCCGCGCATCTCGGGGTCGGTCGCCATCTGCACGCTGGAGTTGGCCGTGACGTTGACCGTCAGGCCGAAGATCCCGATGGGCACGAGCAGCGCGGCGAACAGCCAGAACCCGGGTGCGAAGGCGGTCACCAGGAGCAGGGCCGAGAACAGCACGGCCGCGGCGACCAGCAGCCGCAGGCGGGACTGTCCGCGCCGGGCCGCCAGCAGGGCCCCGGCCAGGGAACCGGCCGCGATCAGGGTGTTGAAGAGTCCGTAGGTGCCCGCGTCCCCGTGGAAGACGTCGCTGACGTACGCCGAGAGCCAGATCGGGAAGTTGAACCCGAAGGTGCCGATGAAGCCGACGAGCACGATCGGCCAGATCAGCTCCGGGCGGCCGGCCACGTAGCGCAGGCCTTCGCGCAGCTGCCCCTTGGCGCGGGGCCTCGGCTCGACCGGGTGCAGTTCGTGCGTCCGCATCATCAGCAGGCCGGCGAGGGGTGCGGCGAAGGACAGTCCGTTCAGCAGGAAGGCCCAGCCGGAGCCGACCGCGGTGATCAGCACACCGGCGATCGCCGGGCCGACCAACCGCGCGGACTGGAAGTTGGCCGAGTTCAGGCTGACGGCGTTGGCCACTTGGTCCTTGCCGACCATTTCGGGGACGAAGGTCTGCCGGGCCGGGTTGTCGACGACGGTGACCAGGCCGATCGCGAAGGCGGCGAGGTAGACGTGCCATACCTGGACGTGTCCGGCCAGGGTGAGGACGGCGAGGGCGATGCCGGTCAGGCCCATCGCGCTCTGGGTGGCGAGGAGCAGCGGCCGCTTGGGCAGCCGGTCGGCGAGTACGCCGCCGTAGAGGCCGAACATCAGCATCGGCAGGAACTGCAGGGCGATGGTGATGCCGACGGCGGAGGCGGAGCCGGTCAGTGAGAGGACCAGCCAGTCCTGGGCGATGCGCTGCATCCAGGTGCCCGTGTTGGACACGACCTGGCCGGTGGCGAAGAGCCGGTAGTTCCGGATCCTCAGCGAGCTGAACATGGAGCCCTTGCTCGCGGGTGCCGCGACGGGCGCGGCGGTAGCGGGGGTGGATATGTGGCCGGGTGCGGAATCTGCTCCGGTTCCCGTACTCAAAAGCGTTCGCCTCCTGGCGTCGTTCCTTACAGGTGCGCGAGCTTCTCCAGGACGGGGGCGGCCGCGCGGAGCTTGGCCCATTCGTCCTCGGTCAGCTCGGCCGCGAGCCCGGCCAGGAAGGCGTTGCGCTTGCGGCGGCTCTCTTCGAGCATCGCTTCGGCCTCCTCCGTCTGGCGGACCACCTTCTGGCGGCGGTCGTCGGGGTGCGGTTCCAGCGTGACCAGTCCCTTGGCTTCCAGCAACGCGACGATGCGCGTCATCGACGGCGGCTGGACGTGCTCCCGCCGCGCGAGCTCGCCGGGTGTGGCCTGGCCGCAGCGGGCGAGGGTGCCGAGGACCGACATCTCGGTCGGGCTCAGCGACTCGTCGACGCGCTGGTGCTTCAGGCGCCGCCCCAGCCGCATGACGGCGGAGCGGAGGTCGTTCACGGCGGCTGCGTCGTCGCCATGGGAAAGGTCATGCATGTATTTAGAGTAACTCATTACTCTCGCTAAGGAACACCATTTTCCGGCTCACACCGGGGGTCACTCATACGGGTGAGCCGACGGCTGAAAGCGACACGCGTCCGCGCCCTGTGCCCCGACTCTTTCGGCATGGGGACACATGTGCTGAGCATGCGCATAGACGGGGAGCTCCTCGACAGGCTCCGGATCCATGCGGCCAAACGCGGAATGAGCGTCCAGGACTATGTGGTCCGGACGCTCATTCGCGATGACTTCGACGAGCGCTTCAAGGCGGCCGTCGACGAGACAGAGAAGTTCTACGGGCTGACGTGAGCTACTGCGCGAGGCCGAGGGCGGGCATCGCGTAGTAGAAGACGAACACCGCCGCCACCACGTACATGGCCACCGGGACCCCGCGTCCCCGGCCGGTCGCCAGGCGCAGCGCGCAGAAGCTGATGAAGCCGATGCCGATGCCGTTGGTGATCGAGTAGGTGAAAGGCATCATCACCATGGCCAGGAAGGCCGGGACGGCGATGGTGAAGTCGCTCCAGTCGATGTCCTTGACCGAGCCCGCCAGGATCAGGAAGCCGACCGCCACGAGCGCCGGGGTGGCCGCCTGCGACGGGACCATGGTGGCGAGCGGGGTGAGGAACAGCGCGACGGCGAAGAGGCTGCCCGTCACGATGTTCGCCAGACCCGTACGGGCACCTTCGCCGACGCCGGCCGTGGATTCCACGAAGCAGGTGGTCGCGGAGGAGGAGGTGGCGCCGCCCGAGGCGACCGCCAGGCCGTCGACCAGCAGGACCCGGTTGATCCCGGGGAATTCGCCGGTCTTCTTGTCGATCAGCTTGGCCTCGTCGCCGACGCCGAGGATCGTGCCCATGGCGTCGAAGAAGCAGGACAGCAGCACGGTGAAGACGAAGAGGATGCCGGTGAGCATCCCGACCTCGTCGAAGCCGCCGAACAGGCTGACCTCGCCGACGAGCCCAAAATCGGGCGCGGCCACCGGGTTGCCGGGCCATTCGGGGACCGTGAGGCCCCAGCCCGAGTCGGGCACCTTCGCGACCAGCTGGACCGCGACCGCGACGAGGGTCATGGCCACGATGGAGATCAGGATCGCGCCCGGGACCTTGCGGATCAGCAGGGCGAGGGTGAGCAGGACGCCGATGGCGAAGATCAGCACGGGCCAGCCGTCCAGGTGGCCGGTGCCGCCGAGCTGGAGCGGGACCGTGGTGTGCGCGGCGTCCGGGATGCGGGAGACGAAGCCCGCGTCGACCAGGCCGATCAGCATGATGAACAGGCCGATGCCGATGGCGATGCCCTTGCGCAGGCCGAGCGGGACGGCGCTCATGACCCGCTCGCGCAGGCCGGTGGCGACCAGCAGCATCACCACGAAGCCGGCCAGGACCACCATGCCCATGGCGTCGGGCCAGCTCATACGCGGGGCGAGCTGGAGCGCGACGACCGTGTTCACGCCGAGGCCGGCGGCGAGGGCGATCGGGACGTTGCCGATCACACCCATGAGGAGGGTGGTGAAGGCGGCCGTCAGGACGGTGGCCGTCACCAGCTGACCGGAGTCGAGCTGGTGCCCGTACATGTCCTTCGCGCTGCCCAGGATGATCGGGTTCAGCACGATGATGTACGCCATGGCGAAGAAGGTCGCGAAGCCGCCGCGGACCTCACGGGCGAGGGTCGAGCCGCGCTCGGAAACCTTGAAGCAGCGGTCCAGCGGACTGGAGGGGTGCTGGGGGGAAGACTCCGGGGCAGTGGCTGCGGAGGCGGGGGCCGGGGTACTCATACGGTCCTCATTGGGTGGTTCATACGAAGAAAATGGGCCACGCCCACACCGTTTCAGTATGAACACATGAACGAAAGAGCGTCCATCTCCGCGCGTAGATGTCATTTCGCGCCGCCTAGACTTGCCGCATGGCGAAATGGATTGCGAAGCACGAGGCGCCCGAGCCCCTGGAGGGCCCCATCGTCGCCACCGTCACAGGCGGCACGATCCTGTGGTTCGCGCTCTTCCTCGTCCAGCTGCCCTTCTACGGGTGGTTCGCCGACCGGGGCCAGCTGTGGTGGGTGTGGACCTGTGCGGCCGGCGGCTTCCTCGGCCTGATCGGCATCTGGTACGTCCGCGGCCGCGACGCGGCCCTCAAGCGCCACGCCGCCGAGCAGGCGGAGGTCGCTGCGCGGGACGGGCAGGCCGGGCAGGCGGGCTCTGGGCCGCAGGCCTGACCGGGCGCGGCGGTCCTGACCGGGCGCGGCGGTCCTGACCGGGCGGCCCAGGCGCCGCCGGGGCCGGGCCCGCAGGCCCGGCGGAGGGGCGGGGCGCGGGTCCGCAAGGGTGGGGCGGTGCCCCTCCGGGACGTCTCCTCGGTTCGCGAACCCTTGGCCGGATCGGCCCGCCGCCCGGCGGTGGGTTCGCTCGACCTGCGGGGACATCCCTGAGTGTCCCCGCCCCACGGCACGGCTCACGGGCGCTACCAAGGGACGATTCGGGTCATCCTGAGGTCGGATCTTCCCGCTGCTCGGCGGGTGAAGCGAGTGAACCCCGCTTAACGTCGAAGGCATGACGCAGCGGGCTGGAACCGAATCCGACGGGCCGGAGCCGGGTGCCGGGACGGCGGCCGCCCCCGCCATCGACGCGGGAGCGGAGCTGGACCCCGTACACCCGGTGCGACCGCCCGCGCCCCTCTTCAAGCCGGGCGGGCTGAGCACCGCCGAGGTCGCCGAGCGGGTCGCGCGGGGCGAGGTCAACGACGTTCCCGTCCGGAGCAGCCGCTCCACCACCGACATCGTTCGCGCCAACGTCCTCACCCGGTTCAACGCGATCATCGGCGTGCTCTGGGTGATCATGCTCTTCGTCGCACCGATCCAGGACAGCCTCTTCGGCTTCGTGATCGTCGCGAACACCGGCATCGGCATCATCCAGGAACTGCGCGCCAAGAAGACCCTCGACAGCCTCGCCGTCATCGGCGAGGCCAAACCCGGTGTGCGCCGCGACGGCCGGACCGCCGAGATCTCCACCTCCGAGATCGTCCTCGGCGACGTCATCGAACTCGACCCCGGAGACAAGGTCGTCGTCGACGGATCCGTCGGCGAGGCCGACGGCCTGGAGATCGACGAATCCCTGCTCACCGGCGAGGCCGACCCCGTCCTGAAGAAGCCCGGGGACACGGTCATGTCCGGCTCCTTCGTCGTCGCCGGCGGCGGCGCCTTCACCGCCACCAAGGTCGGCCGGGAGGCCTACGCCGCCCAGTTGGCCGAAGAGGCCTCCCGCTTCACGCTCGTCCACTCCGAGCTGCGCTCCGGCATCTCCACCATCCTCAAGTACGTCACCTGGATGATGATCCCGACCTCCATCGGCCTGATCATCAGCCAGCTCCTCGTCAAGGACAACAACCTCAAGGACTCCATCGCCCGGACCGTCGGCGGCATCGTCCCGATGATCCCCGAGGGACTCGTCCTGCTCACCTCCGTGGCCTTCGCGATCGGCGTCATCCGGCTCGGCCGCAAGCAGTGCCTGGTCCAGGAGCTGCCCGCCATCGAAGGCCTCGCCCGCGTCGACGTCGTCTGCCTCGACAAGACCGGCACCCTCACCGAGGGCGGCATGGACGTCACCGAGCTCCGCCCGCTCGGCGGCGCGGAGCCGGCCTACGTCAAGAAGGTGCTCGGCGCCCTCGGCGAGTCCGACCCGCGCCCCAACGCCAGCCTCCAGGCGATCATCGACGCCTACCCCGCCATGGCGGAGTGGCGCTGCACCGAGTCCCTGCCCTTCTCCTCCGCCCGCAAGTACAGCGGCGCCAGCTTCAGCGAGGGCGACGGGGAGAACAACACCTGGCTGCTCGGCGCCCCCGACGTACTGCTGCCCGCCGGGGACCCGGCCCTCGGCGAGATCGACGACCTCAACGAACGGGGACTGCGGGTCCTGCTGCTGGCCCGCTCCGCCCGCGAACTCGACGACGCGGCCGTCGCCACCGGGGTCCGGCCGACCGCCCTGGTCGTCCTGGAACAGCGGCTGCGTCCCGACGCCGCCGATACCCTGCGCTACTTCGAGGACCAGGACGTCAGGGCGAAGGTCATCTCCGGCGACAACGCGGTCTCCGTCGGCGCGGTCGCCGGCAAGCTGGGTCTGCCGGGCGCGGCGAACACCGTGGACGCCCGGGGGCTCCCCACCGGCCAGGCCGACATGGCTGAGGTCCTCGACGGCAACTCCGTCTTCGGACGGGTGAGCCCGCAGCAGAAGCGGGACATGGTGGGGGCCCTCCAGTCCAAGGGCCACACGGTCGCCATGACGGGCGACGGCGTCAACGACGTGCTCGCCCTCAAGGACGCCGACATCGGCGTCAGCATGGGATCGGGCTCGGAGGCGACGAAGGCGGTGGCCCAGATCGTCCTCCTCAACAACAGCTTCTCGACCCTGCCCTCGGTGGTGGCCGAGGGCCGCCGGGTCATCGGCAACATCACCCGCGTGGCCACCCTCTTCCTCACGAAGACGGTCTACTCGGTACTGCTGGCCATCCTGGTGGTCTGCTCGCAGGTCGAGTACCCCTTCCTGCCCCGCCACCTGACGCTGCTGTCCACGCTCACCATCGGCATCCCGGCCTTCTTCCTGGCGCTGGCCCCGAACAAGGAACGCGCGAAACCGCACTTCGTGAAGCGGGTCATGCGCTACGCGATCCCCGGCGGAGTCATCGCGGCCGTGGCCACCTTCGTCTCGTACCTGATCGCCCGCCACCACTACACGGGACAGGGCGCTCTCGAAGCCGAGTCCAGTGCGGCCACCCTGACGCTGTTCCTGACGTCCATGTGGGTCCTGGCGATCATCGCCCGCCCGTACACGTGGTGGCGGGTGGCCCTGGTCGGCGCGATGGGCGGGGCGTTCCTGATCGTTCTCGTCGTGCCGTGGCTGCAGGACTTCTTCCAGCTCAAGCTGGTGGGTGTCACGGTGCCGTGGATCGCGGTGGCCGTCGCCGTGGGCGCGGCCGTCCTGATCGAGTTCACCTTCAGATGGGTCGACCGCAGGTTCCCGGCCTGACCGGGACCGATCCTGATCCGGCCCGGGCCCGGGTCAGGAGACCGATACGGGCTGCTGGCCCTCGGCGGTGGCCGGGCGGGGGGCCGGGACGCCCTGCGTGGGGCGGCGCCGGGCGCCGATGTCCTTCAGACGCATCGCCGGGCGCTCGACCAGATGCCAGGAGAGCACCGCCGCGACCAGCGCGCCGGCCAGGGAGAGCCCCAGGTAGGCGGCGAAACCCCAGCGCGCGCCACCGAGGACGGCCAGCGACTGCTGCACGAGGAAGCCGTAGATGTAGATGCCGTACGAGTAGTCGTGCTTGGCGCCGATCCGCCGGAACGGCTCGGGCAGCCGGATGGCCAGCCACAGCAGCAGGTAGCAGAAGGCCGGCACGCCCAGGGCGAAGAAGTACCCGTAGTGCAGGGTCAGCACGAACACCACGGCGCTGAGGGCCGCCAGCGGGTCGCTGACCGGGACGCGCTCCTTGTAGACCTCCAGCACCGCACCGAGGGCGAAGGCGAAACCGAGGTAGATCATGTAATTCACGCTGTGCGGGCCCATCAGCGGGATGACCAGGTCACCGCCGTGCGCCGCCGTGCCGGCCCCCGCGTTCAGGCGGTTGCCGATCGCATCACCGACGACCAGGCCGCCCAGGACCAGCGCCACCGCCAGGACGGTCCGCCGGGACCGCACCAGCGGGCCGCCGAGCGCGAGCAGGCCGACCCCGAGGTAGCAGAGGATCTCGTAGGCCAGTGACCACAGGGCGCCGTTCATCGCCGCGTTGTGCGTGAGCCCCTTGGTGGCGCCGGTCTCCATCACACCGGATATCCCCCACTGCCCGACGCCGACGGCCCAGTTCGCCTCGGCGTAGGCGAAAGGGCCCTGCGGGTGGTCCCAGAACCCGGCCGTCCCGCCGTGCTGACGCCAGTACAGGAAAGGGGCCACGGCGAAGGCCGTGACGGCCATGCACACCCAGAAGCCGGGCAGCAGACGCAGAGCGCGGTGCCACAGGAAGCGGCCGACGGGCAACCGGTTCCCGCTGCGCGTCACGAGGATCCCGGAGAGGAAGAAGAAGCCGAAGACGGCCATCTTCCCGAGGTCGATCTGCCCCTGCGAGAAGCTGTGACCGAACTCACGGCTGCCGAATCCGAGGATGCCCGCGTGCGAGACCACGACGGCGGACGCGAGGAGCAGCCGCAGGAGGCCCAGGCTGTTGTTCCGGCCGGAAAACAGCTCGGACACCGGCCCGTGGGACCACCGGAAGCCGGCCGAACGGGCTCTCCTGTCGGGCATGACGCTCCCCCTGAACGATTCCCTGAGGGCGCGTTCTCTTCGTGGTCGTGGATCCGCCGGTCGGACGAAAGCACTGATCAGTCTGAGTCGGCACGTGCTGCCTGTCAAAGGGAGCGCACGGTTTCCGGGCGGCCGGCCGCCCGGGTCCCGGCCCGCCTCCGGTCAGTCGAACCAGCGGTCCCGGGCCAGTTCCGCCGTACGCGACGGGTCCTCCAGCAGCGCCGCCACCTCGAAGCGGCGCGGCCACTGGCCCGCGGACCAGGCAAGGCCCGCCGCCACACCCTCCAGCGTCGACGCGTGGAGCGTGCCGTCGGGGGTGCGGCGCCAGTCGAGCTCCGTGCCGCCCGCGACCAGCTCCTCGTGCTCGACATACGTCGCCGGAGTGGCCGGACCCAGCAGCACGAGCACCGACTCCGGAACGTCGTGCTCCTCGCCGGGCGTGCTCACCTCCGCCGGAACCGTCTCCGAGAGGCGGCGCACCTGGAGCAGCTCCGCGAGATCCACCGTGCGGGACGGGGGGACCGGCAGCAGCGGCAGCCCCGTCGTCAGCGGGAGCAGGTCAGGGGCGTCCGCGATCACCGCGTCGGCCGCGTCCACCACGAGCACCTCGCCGTCCACCACCGCGCGCAGCTCGTCCGGGAGGGTCACCTGCTCGGGGTCCAGATCGGCCAGCGCGCCGTACAGGCCGTGCAGCTGGTGGCCGGTGACCTCGCGGTCCGGGTCGGCGAGCCGGGCCAGCAGTTCGGCGGCGCCGCCGGGCTCGTCCAGCAGGGCCGCCACGGAGGTCCGTACGCCGAGCGCCCGCAGGACCTGCTCGTCCTCGAAGCCGGTGGCGTCCGCCGAGGTGTAGAGGCCCGCCAGCAGCGGGTCGCCGCCCGCCGCGCGCAGGCCCGCCGGGCGGCGGCCGTCGAGCACCGGGTGGTCGCGCAGCCACCAGGCGGTGTACGGGCGCACCGACTGCGTGGTGCCGTCCGGCAGCAGGATCCGTACGGGCTGGGTCAGCGCGTCACGCAGCGGCGGCTGCGCGAGCAGGGCGAGGGCCTGCGGCCAGCAGTCGTCGTCGACGAGGTCGAGGTCCCGGACGGCGATCAGCTCGGTCGCCACCGGCGGGACCGGGGTGTCAGGCAGCTGGTCCAGGACGTCCTCGCACCACACGTCCACCGCGTCCAGCAGGCCCACGTCGTCGGGCTCGGCGAAGTCACCCTCGCGCGGTTCCATTTCGTCCGGGTCGAGGACCACGTCCGTGGCGCGGACCAGCTGGAAGGTGGCCAGGACCCCGCACGCGGTGAGCGGGCCCGCACCCCACCTCTCGGCGAGGTCCGCGTCCACGTACGGGACCTCGTCCTCGCGGATCACCGAGGCCAGCGGGCTGCCCGGAAGCAGGAGCTCGCCCGCCGGGACCAGGTCCCCGTCCTCGTCCGGCAGGGCCAGCGCGCCGAGCCACGGCTCGTCGCCCGGGGCCAGATCGGCGTCCTGGACCAGTCCCAGGACCACCTCGGCCAGCTCGTCGGCGTCCAGGGTGTCGGCGTCCTCGTCCCAGATCTCCCCCGCGTCCAGGGAGGCGGCGACGGCCGCCCGCACCTGCGGGGTCGTCAGGACGGCTCGCGCCGTGGCCGGGAGGGCGCCGAGCTTCTCCAGCAGCGGGTGCGCCGCGTCCGGGTGGGCCACCTTCAGGCCCAGTCGGGCCAGGCTCGCCGGCGTGTCCGCACCGGGCAGCAGGATGTGCCGGGGGCCGATCGAGGTACGGCCGTCGGCGAGCGGCACGGGCAGCCCGGACAGCCGGTCGGGGTCCACCCCGGCGAGGCTGTCGTAGAGCCGGTGCCACCAGTCGGGGGTCCGCTCGATGCCCGCGATCCGCTCGATGGCATCGCCCAGCGGCAGCCGGCCCACCCCCAGGACGCGCAGCTCGGCGCGGCGCTCCAGGCCCGCCGGCAGCAGGGTCGGCAGGACCTCGGCGAGGACGCGTACGGTGTCGGCGCCCGCGCCCTCCACCACCTCGGCCTCGAAGGGCCGCAGGGCGGCGCGCTCCTCCGCGTGCTCGGGCGGCGCGGCCGGCGCGAGGAAAGCGGTACGGGGCAGGCGCCGGAGCACGGCGGCGCGCAGGGCCCCGTCCAGCTCACCCTTGCCGAGCGGGCCGGGCACCAGGTCCACCAGAGCGGTCGTCACCGGATCCCAGGCGCCCAGGAGTTCGGCGTACGCGTCGGCCGCGCGCTCCACGAGGAAGTCCGTCAGCGGGCCCGGCGCCGGGTGCCGGCGGGTGGTGTCCAGCGGCAGGGTCGCGATGAGCAGTGCCGGGATGCCCAGCGGCTCGTCGGTGGGGGTCGGCGCGTGCACCACGGGGGCCGTGACCGGGCGCACCGGGGCGCCGTCGGAGTCGACGGGCACGGCCCAGGACACCGCCCAGGCGGGCCGCAGCCGCTCCTCGACGGGCCGGTCGGCGAGCAGCGCGCGCTCGATGGGGCCTCCGTGGCGGACGGTGCGCCAGCGGTGGGTGACCGTGCCGGATGCGGTGGTGTCCTCGATGACCGTGTACGAGCCCTCGTCGCGCCGGGACAGGGTGCGCGCACCGTCGGACGGGGTCTCCACGACGACCTCGCGCAGCCCGGGCAAGGTGAGCAGCAGGGCGTCGTCGACGCCCGCCAGCAGCCGCTCCACCAGCCCCTCCGCGGCCGCGTCGCGCAGCGGGAGGACCACGACGGTGTCGTAGCCCTCGGGGGCGGTGCCCTCGGCGGGCAGCGGGAGGCGCAGCAGCGGAACGTGCCCGTCACGGCGGCGCAGTTCGTCACCGAGGCCGGGGCTGCCGACGGCGGCGCCCCGAGCCAGTTCGCGGGCCTCGGCCAGGGACCAGCGCACCCCGCCGTGCCGGCCGAGCACCGCGGGTTCGTCGGAGACGGCCAGTACGGCCGCGAAGCCCACGCCGAACCGGCCGACGCTGTCGCCGGAGGGCTCCCGTTTGGCGGAGGCGCGCAGGGTGCTCAGCGACTCCACGCCCGTCGCGTCCAGCGGGGCACCGGTGTTGGCGACGGCCAGCAGCGCGTGCCCGCCCTCGCCCTCGTGCAGGGTGAGCCGGAGCCGGCCGGGCACCTTGGCCCGGGCCGCGGCGTCGGCGGCGTTCTGCGCCAGCTCGATGACGAGCCGGTCCCGGTAGCCGCCGAGCGCGAGGTCCTCCTCGGCGTTGGCGTCCTCGCGGAACCGGGCCGGGCCCGCACCCCACGCGTCGAGCACCCCGCGCCGCAGCCGGGCCGTGCCGAAGGGGTCCACACCGCTCTGGGCCGCCGTCACTCGCACGCTCACGCCGCTGCCTCCAAGAATCGCCGCCGGAGCCCTGAAGGTACCGCGTACGGGAGGACCCTCACGCCGGTGGCCATCGGGGTGTACGGGGAACGCCGAAGCCCCCGGCGACAGCAGGTCACCGGGGGCTTCGCGCCGTACGGGGCGGGTGGTGGTCAGAGCTTCTCGATCACGTGGTCGATGCAGGCCGTCAGCGCCTGCACGTCCGCCGGGTCGATCGCCGGGAACATGGCGATGCGCAGCTGGTTGCGGCCGAGCTTGCGGTACGGCTCGGTGTCCACGATCCCGTTGGCGCGCAGCACCTTGGCGACGGCCGCCGCGTCGATCTCGTCCGAGAAGTCGATCGTGCCGATGACGGAAGAGCGCTTGTCGGCGTCCACGACGAACGGGGTCGCGTACTTGGACGCCTCCGCCCAGCCGTACAGGTTGCGCGCACTGGCCGCCGTACGGCCGGTGGTGAACTCCAGGCCGCCCTGGCTGTTCATCCACTCCAGCTGCTGGTCCAGCAGGAAGAGCGTGGACAGCGCCGGGGTGTTGTACGTCTGGTTCTTCAGCGAGTTGTCGATCGCCGTCGGCAGCGAGAAGAACTCGGGGATGTGCCGGCCCGACGCGTGCACGCGGGCGGCGCGCTCCAGGGCGGCCGGGGAGAACGCGGCCAGCCACAGGCCGCCGTCCGAGGCGAAGGACTTCTGCGGGGCGAAGTAGTAGACGTCCGTCTCGGTGATGTCCACCGGCAGACCGCCGGCGCCCGAGGTCGCGTCCACCAGAACGAGGGACCCGGCGTCGGCGCCCGCGACGCGCTTGATCGGCGCCGCCACACCCGTCGAGGTCTCGTTGTGGGTGTACGCGTACACGTCCACGCCCGCCTCGGCCACCGGCTCCGGGTGCGTACCCGGCTCCGAGGAGATCACGGACGGCGCGTCCAGCCACGGCGCGAGCTTCGCGGCCGTGGCGAACTTCGAGGAGAACTCGCCGAAGGTGAGGTGCTGGGACTTCCGCTCGATCAGACCTGCGGTCGCGATGTCCCAGAAAGCGGTGGAGCCGCCGTTGCCCAGGATCACCTCGTACCCGTCGGGGAGGGAGAAGAGGTCCCGGAGGCCCTGGCGCACCGAGCCGACCAGGTTCTTGACCGGGGCCTGGCGGTGTGAGGTGCCGAGCAGGGAGGTACCGGTGGCGGCGAGGGCGTCCAGCGCCTCGGTCCGCACCTTGGAGGGGCCCGCGCCGAAGCGTCCGTCGGCGGGCTTGATGTCAGCGGGAATCTGGATCTCAGCCACGAGCGGAGCGTATCGGGTCCCGGTCCGCGCCTCGGAAGCGCGTCCACCCGATGAGACGGGTCGGACCGGTGGGAGGGTGGGACCGTGACGTCACCCGGTGAGCTCGAACGGACCTTGCGGAAGAACGTGCGCGGGGAGATCGACTTCGGCGCCGCGGCTCGGGCCCTGACCACCATGGACGCCTCGAACTACCGGCGTGTCCCGGTGGGAGTGGTCGTCCCGTGCGACGCCGACGACGTGGCGGCCGCCCTCGCGGTGTGCGCCGAGGCCGGGGTCCCGGTCGTACCGCGCGGCGGCGGGACCTCCATCGCTGGCCAGGCCACCGGCGTGGGTGTGGTCCTCGACCTCACCCGGCACATGAACGCCCTCGTGTCGGTGGACCCCGGTGCCAGGACGGCCGTGGTCCAGCCCGGCCTGGTCCTCGACCGGCTGCGGGACGCCGTGCGCCCCTACGGGCTGACCTTCGGGCCCGACCCGTCCACCCACTCCCGCTGCACCCTCGGCGGCATGATCGGCAACAATGCGTGCGGGGCCCACTCGGTCGCCTGGGGCACCACCGCGGACAACGTGACCGAGCTGGCCGTGACGGCCTACGGGGGTACCGCGCACCGGATCGCCACGGGTTGGGCGGGCGCCCCCGACGGGCTGCGGGAGCTGGTCACCGGGCACCTGGGGCTGCTGCGCACCGGGATGCCGCCCGGCTTCTCGCGGCGGATCTCCGGGTACGGCGGCCTCGACGCGCTGCTGCCCGAGCACGGGGTGCAGCTGGCGCGGGCGTTCTGCGGCAGCGAGGGCACGCTCGGGGTGGTGACGGAGGCGGTGGTGCGCCTGGTGGAAGCGCCGCGCGCACCGGCGCTCGCGGTGCTCGGCTACGCCGACGAGAGCGCGGCGGCCGAGGCGGCGGCGGGACTGCTGCCGTACGGGCCGC